>NZ_JBOGDD010001328.1:0-3769 GCF_050701675.1 Mycobacterium sp.
GGTGTGCACCGGTCCAGAACGGATGTGATTCCGCGCTGACGTCCACGACGACGAGAGGGTACGTCGACGTGCCCTCCGGGGTCTCCCACTCGATGGTTCGCGAGCTGTTCACGGTCGAGCGGGTGAGGAAGGTCGTGCCGGTGTTCGCGTCCTGGAACACCACCGGGTGGTAGTCGGGGTGGATGTCGGGTTTCATCGCTCATCTCCTTCGTAGGCGTCGTTCATGGCGTCGGCGACGCGGCCGGATGAGTCCTCGCACGGTTCTTCGTGCCAGTCGCCGAATGGATCGGGATGGCTCGACCACTCCTCACGGCGCGACAGCTCGTCGTCGGTGAGTAGCGCTCCGCCGAGGCCGTCGAGGATCTCGGCGGGTCGGGCGCCACACACCACCACGGTCATGGAGGTGTGCCTGTCCCCGAAGTCGTCATCCCAGTATGCGGCGGCCAGCGCGCGCCGCTGCGGATCCACGTAGGCGGCGCGGTGGGAATCCATTGCTGCCAGCCAGGTTCCGGCGTGTCCGATCCTGAGTCCACCGCCAGCGGATTCGATCCACATGACGTCGTCGGGACGGTTCGCGAGCCAGGCGCGCCCCTTGGTGCGGATCACCCCGTCCAGCAGCAGGTCGAGCGCGGCGTGCAGTCGCTGCGGATGAAAGGGGCGGTCCGCGGTGAACTCCACCAGCGCTACGTCGCCGTCGGGGCTCAGTGGCGGTTCACCGGCCAGCAGCGGGTCGTGCGGATCGGTTTCGCGGCCACGCCGCGAATCGGAGTCGAGGTGCGACAGTGCCATCTCGACCCGCTCGGTGCCGACAGTGATGCGTGCCCGCGGGGCGAGACGGCGCAGCACGGCCAGGGCACGCGACTCCGGCTCGGTCAGCACCTGGACATCGGCGAACTCGGCCTGCCCCACCAGGACCTGAGCGACGGTCCGACCGTCCCGCAATTCGGCGTCGCCTACCGCGTCTTCGATCCACTGGCTGGCCTCGACGCAGTTCACCACGGCTTCGATGGACACGTCGCGCGATGCCGGACCATCCTCGTACCCTGGGCCGACGCGGACCCGAACGTGGTTGATGGCCCAACATATTGGCTCGGGTTCCAGCCATGGAGCGATGTGCACGACGATGCGGTCGACGTCGTCGCGCCGGTGTAGCCGCCGCAGGAGCACCAGCAGGTCGTTGCGGATGGTGCATGACACACATCCGTGTGCCAGCTCCAGTGGGAATTCCGACGCGTGGAGTTCGCCGTCGCGCAACGTGCTGACCGTGCGCCGCACCACCTGCCCGTCGAAACGATGCTCGACGACCAACGTCCCGTCTCGGCGCAGCAGCGCGTCCGCGACGGCGACGGTATCCCCTTGCCCGGTCACCAGCACTGCGGGAGTCCGCATCATCCTCCTGTTAATGGCAACGATTGTCATTAGCCTGCGGTTCACGGTACAGTCCAGACTCGCCGTTGTCGACAACGATTTTCAACAAGACTCGATGAGAGAAGGAGACGCATCCATGTCGGCTCACTGCCAAGTCACCGGGCGCACACCCGGTTTCGGCAATACCGTGTCGCACTCACACCGCCGCTCCCGGCGGCGCTGGAACCCGAACATCCAAAGGAAGACGTACTACGTGCCCTCGGAGAACCGGCGAATCACGCTCACCGTGAGTGCGAAGGGCATCAAGGTCATCGATCGCGACGGCATCGACGCCGTCGTGGCACGCCTACGCCGGCAGAAGGTCAAGATCTGATGGCCAGCACCGAGATTCGGCCAGTCGTCAAACTGCGTTCCACGGCGGGCACCGGATACACCTACGCGACGCGCAAGAACCGGCGCAACGACCCCGACCGGCTGTCGCTGAGGAAGTACGACCCCGTCGTCCGACGCCACGTCGAGTTCCGCGAGGAACGCTGATCGCCGGGCGTCAGCCAGTGCGCGCGATCAGACGGGATCGGCGATCCGGGACCCGCTCCAGGCCAAGGTGTCCCCGTAGCGTGGTGTGGGTGTACTCCCTGCGGAACAGTCCACGGTTGCGCAGGATCGGGATCACGTGATCGACGAACAGTTCCAAGCCCGAGGGGAACACGTCCGGCATCAGATTGAATCCGTCGACGGCCCCTGCCAGGTACCACTCCTCGATGGCGTCGGCGATCTGTTCGGGTGACCCGATCACCAGTCGGTGCCAGGTGATCACCCGGTCCATGATCTCGCGGACGGTGAGGTCTTCACGACGTGCCAGGTTCACGACGATGTCGCGCGCACCCTGCGAACCTCCAGTCGTCTCGGCGCCGTCGAGGAGCCACTTCGGCAGTTTCTGGTCCCACTCGAGTTCGGTCGGATCCACGCTGAGTTGCCCCGCCAGGTGAGCGAGTCTGCGGTCGCCGGCGAGATCGTTGAGTTCCTGGTTCCGTCGGCGGGCCTCCTCCTCCGTGCTTCCGAGGACGAACGACAGACCTGGCATGATGCGGATCGCGTCCACCGGGCGACCGTGAGACGCAGTGCGCGAACGTAGTTCGCGAGCATAGCGTTGAGCGTCCGGCAGTGATGCCTGGGCGGCGAAGACACCGTCGGCGTACTTGGCCGCCAGGTCGAGTCCACCCGCAGATCCCCCGGCTTGGAACAGCACCGGATGACCCTGCGGCGACCGCGGCAGGGTGAGCGGACCGTCGACGGTGAAGTGCGCGCCACGGTGGTCGATGGTGTTGATGGCGCCGATCTTGCTGAACGCGCCGGTGCGCTTGTCGGCCACGATGGCGTCGTCGTCCCACGAATCCCACAGTGCGCGGACGACGTCGATGAACTCAGCGGCGCGCGCATAGCGGTCGCTGCGGCTCGGTTGCAGCTCCGGCTCAGTGCCGCCGTGCCCGAAGTTGTTCCAGGCGTACGGGTCGCTGCTGGTCACCACGTTCCAGGCCACCCGCCCGCGACTCAGATGATCCAGCGACGCGAACCGGCGCGCGATGTTGTAGGGCTCCTCGAAGGACGTCGAGACAGTGCCGATCAGTCCGAGGTGAGAGGTCACCGACGCCAACGTGGACAGCAGCACGATCGGGTCCAATGCCAGCGGCGGCGCCACCAACGGCTCGTCGGGCCTTTGGAACAACGACGGGCTGTCGGCGAGGAAGAGCGCGTCGAGCGTGCCCCGCTCAGCGGTCCGCGCTACGTCGATCCAGTAGGCGGGGTCGGTGAACCAGCGGGGGTCGGCGGTGGGGTGCTGCCACGCGGCGGGATGCATGCCGTCGGAGAGCACGTTCACGCCGAGGTGCAGTTCGCGCTTCGACATCAGAAGTATCCGCTGCCAGGGAGCGCCGTACCGCGAAGGTAATGCGCACCGATGGCTTGCGCCTTGTACGAGGTCGGATTGTGCGACGCCAACGTCCGGATGTTGCGCCAATGCCGGTCCAGCAGGTGCGCCTCGCGTACCACCGACGCACCACCGACGTCGAACACCTGGGCTGCTGACTTCTGCGCCAGGGCGTCGACGACGACCTTGGCCGCCGCGGCCTGCAGAGACGCCTCGTGGGCAAGCGTCAGGTTGGGGTCGGTGCCCGCCACGTCGGCGTCGAACGCGACGGCAAGGGCGTCGGCGGCGGCCAGCACCGTCGCCTCGGCGGCGAAGGCGGCGCTGGCGATCTCGCCAATCTCGCGTTGCAGCAGTGGATCATCGGGGGGCGACGGAGTGGGCGCCCAGGCGAAGCTGCGGGCGCGTTGATGGACGTGCGCCACCGCGTCTGCGCGAAGTGCGTGCAGGACACCGACTTCCAACGCGGTGACGTAC
>NZ_JBOGDD010001329.1:0-3363 GCF_050701675.1 Mycobacterium sp.
GGCCTACTCCGTGCGCTCGCGACCGGACGCGCGGGTCTCCACCCCACTGCGCTGGGACGAGGTGTCGGACTGCAGGCCCGAGGCGTTCACCGTGGCAACGGTGCCCGCCCGCTACGCGGACGTCGGCGACCCGTGGGAGGGCATGGACGACGCGCGGGGCGGGCTGGAGGGACTCCTGCAACTCGCGGATGAACTCGGACCCGCAGAGAAGGCGCCGAAGGGGGCGCGACGCGAAAATGGCGGACCCGGTTACAGAGTCTCCAAGATGCCGCTGATCGAGATCGCCCGCACCAAGACCAAGGATGAGGCGCTGGCGGCACTACAGACGTGGAAGGCCAGGTACGGGTCCGCCGCCGAACGGCTGGAACCCGTCGACGTGCTCCTCGACGGAATGCGTGGCCCCAGTTCGATCTGGTACCGCGTCCGCATCAACCTTCAGCACGTGCCGGAAGCCCAGCGGCCGCCGCAGGAGGAGCTCATCGCGGACTACTCCCCGTGGGAGGGGTATTCCGGCGCCCAGGGGCGCAGGGGCTGACCCGTCCGTCCCGTGCCTGCGTGGATTTGCTGTCCCCGTTGCGCCGGGACTTCTTAACGATGATTTAGGAGTTACTCCCCGGTACCTTATTTTGGGCCCTTACCTTGGGTTTCAGGTCGAAATGACGGCATCGCCGCCTTCTCATTCGGCAACTACCGAAGGGAGGCAGTGCCATGACTATCACCAACACGAGCACAGCATCGAATTCCCGCTTCCGCTACGGAAATCCGTCGGTTGAGTGCAACGGCGCAGAGCTTCACAAGCAGTGCCGCCAGCTGGCCACCGTACTGACCATCACCGGCGCCATCGACGAGATCAACCTCGAGCTCGTCGTTGAGCAGGCCAAGGGTTGCATCATCGCGGAGAAGCCCTTCATCCTCGATCTCAGTGGCGTCACCTCATTCGCTGCCACGGGGATAACCCTTCTCGACGCGATCGACGAGGCCTGCTACGCGGCGGGCGACGAGTGGTCGCTGATCGTCAGCCAGCCGGTTTCGCGCACCATGCGGCTATGCGGCGTCGACGAAGCCTTCCCGACCACACCGTCGGTTCCCGAAGCGTTGCACCACTTCTCGGATGTCGCAGGCGAGCGTCGCCGCATCCTTCCCATCCTCACCAAGTCCGCCTGAGCCGAAGGATCGAATACTCGTGTTGATCGATGTCCGTTGGTTGCGGTACCTGATCCACCCACGCCACAAGGCAACTCCGACTCGCTGAGTTCCGCCCGCGCCGATGCGGGGTGGATGGTTGTACCCCCGTACTAGTGTGTTGGGGTGTCGATGCCTGCGCACCCAAACGGAGCCGTCCACGCCGACGACGTGGCCGCCCTCCAGGACGTCAGCCTCCGGCTGACGCGCAAGCTGCGCAAGCGATCCCAGACCGAGCTGACGATGTCTCAGGTCTCGGCGCTCTCCACCATCCAGAGGAACGGCCCGCTGCGGGTGGGCGAGCTGGCCCGTCGCGAACAGATCAGCAAGTCCTCGGTCACCCGGCTCGTCGCCCGGCTGGAGGAGACCGGCTACCTGGAGCGCGGGGTCGACCCCGCCGACGGCCGCAGCTTCGTCGTGGTGATCACCGATCACGGTCACGACCTACTGGCCGCGGCGAGGCAGCGGGCGAACGAGTTCCTCGCACTTCAGGTCGGTCGGCTGTCCGAAGACGATCGTCGCTCGATCATGGCGGCACTGCCGTCGCTCGAAAGGCTGATCGCGCTCTCGTAGTCCAGCACGGGGCCGTCCACCAGCGGCTCCCCCGCCACCCCGGCCAGCTCGTGTTTCGTCCGCAGGTACTGCAAGCACGCCAGCGCAGCCGCGGCGGTGCCAACGCCGCCGACCAGGCAGGCCACCCGCGGGCTGGCGTGCTCGCAGATCCATCCGATGAGCGGCCCACCGAGCGGCGTGGTTCCCGCGGTGGCGAGCACGAGCAGGGAGATGACGCGGCCCCGCATCTGAGGGTCGGCGTTGAGCTGCAAGATCGACGTCGCGGTCGCCCGAAACGTCACGCTGAAGGCTCCGACGAAGAAGAGTACGACGTATACGAACGGCAGCGCCGGCGCGAGACCGAGCGCCACGAGCGCTGCGGCGAAGGCACATCCGTTGACGATCAACCGCCGCGAGCTCGCCTTGAGGAATGCCGCAAGGGCCAACCCGCCGAGCACGGCCCCCAGCCCCATGCTGGTGAAGGCGAACCCGACCATCCGCGCATCGCCCCCGAAGACATCACGTGTCAGAGTCGGCAACAGGACGTTCCAGTTGTAGGCGAGGAGCCCGGCCACGGCCATCAACGCCAGGGCCGCAGCGAGCTTGGGATGCCCGGCCACGTAGCGCAGCGTGCCCGTCAGGTTCCCCATCGCCTTGAAGGCTGCGACCGGCTCAACTGGCTGATGCGGCCTGATGAGGAGAAGTGCCACGATCACCGGCACATAGGAGAAGGCGTTGATGTAGAAGGCCGCCGAGATGCCGACCGATGCGATCAGGATGCCCGCGACCGCAGGACCGGCGACCTTGCCGCTGTCTTGAATGATGCCGTTGAGCATCACCGCATTCGTCAGTGTCGCCGGAGTGGCGATGTCGTTGACGACGGTGAGCCGGGCGGGCTTGTCGACCGCGTCGACAAGGCCCTGGATCAGAGCTGCCAGCATCACGATCCAGACCGCAGCGAGCTGCATTTGGACGAGGACGCCGAGGACGAGCGCCGGGACCGTCGCGGCGATGGCCGTCCACAGCAGGATCGTGCGCTTATCGAAGCGGTCCGCGAGAGCCCCGCCCACGGTGGTGAACAGCAGCGTCGGAAGCTGCTGCATCGCCACGGTGACACCCAGGAGCAGCGGCGAGTTGGTCAATTCCAACACCAGCCACGCCTGAGCGAGCTTCTGCATCCAGGTGCCGCTGACGGAGATCGCCTGGCCGAACGCGAACCGTCGGTAATCACGCACGACCAGCGCCGAGAAGGTGGAGGCGAGGTACCGCTTCATCGCGACACCCCCGTTCAACGACACCCTCCTAGTACGCTCGTGCCACCAATATACTACGCATAGCGTACTAACCTGAACGAGCACGGGGAGGCCCGATGAGCACCCTCGTCCTACTGCGCCACGGCGAGAGCGAGGGGAACGCCAGGGGTGAGTTCACGGGCTGGCTCGACGTCCCCCTCACCGAGGACGGCCGGGCCGAAGCAGTGCGCAGCGGCGAACTGCTCGCCGCGGCGGGGATCCTGCCCGACGTGGTGCACACCTCCGTCCTGCGCCGGGCGATCGGCACCGCACACTTGACGCTGGACACATGCGACCGCCACTGGATTCCTGCGCATCGGTCATGGCGGCTCAACGA
>NZ_JBOGDD010001330.1:0-23316 GCF_050701675.1 Mycobacterium sp.
GCTCTGTCCGGCGGGTTCGAACCCGACCTCGACATCGACACCGACGACCTGATCCGGCAGCGCGGAGGCAAGGCCGAGTTCGTCCAGGCCGACGTCACCCGCGCCGATGACCACGACGGTGCCGTGCGTGCGGCCGTCGAAGCCTTCGGCACCTTGGACGTCTACGTGAACAATGCGGGCGCGTTTCTCGGCAACTATTCCGTGGTGGACGAACCCCGCGAGACGTGGGACAAGACCTTCGAGGTCAACGTGACCGGCACGTGGCTGGGATGCAAGGCCGCCGTTCGCCAGATGCTCGCGCAGGAGGTGAGAGGGCGTTCGCGGGGCAAGATCGTGAACGTCGGCTCGATCGCCGGTGACGTCGGGCAGGCCGACCTGGGCGCGTACTCCGCGTCCAAGGGGGCAATCCACAACCTCACGCGTGCGGTCGCGATCGAGAACGCCCCCCACCGGATCAACGTCAATGCGGTGGCGCCGGGGTACTTCCCGACGGCGATGAACCGCGCTGCCTTCGACGACGCGGAAACACTGGCCAAGATTCAGGCGCTGCACCCCTGGCCCGAACTCGGGGTCCCCGAGGACGTGGCGGCGGCGGTGACGTTCCTGTCCTCGCCGGGTGCGGATTGGATCACCGGGGTGATTCTGCCCGTCGACGGTGGGTTCCTGGCGTCATGACGGCCATGTTCGTCGCATTGTCGACCTACCTCAAACCACTCGATGACGTCAATGCCAGTCGCGAACTCCACCTGAAATGGATTGCCGATCAGTTTGATTCGGGGCACCTGTTGGTCTCCGGTCGTCGAAACCCGGCCGTCGGTGGAGTGATCGTCGGCCGGGCGGCGGACCTGGAGGCATTTCACGCGCTGCTCGCCGATGATCCGTTCGTGCGCGCAGGACTGGCGCACTACGACGTCGTCGAATTCGAGCCCACTGCAGCAGCTCTCGATGCCCCCGCGTTCGCTACCTTCATCGGGGCAGGCGCGTGAGGGCCGCGGTTCTGCACGGAGCGGGTGACGTGCGCATCGAAACCGTTGCCGACCCGTCCGCCCCCGGCCCCGGCGAGGTGCTTCTCGAGGTCCTCAGAGCAGGGATATGCGGCTCCGACGCCGCAGAGTTCGACCGTGGTCCGGTGGTCACGCCGTTGCACACTCCGAACCCGCGCAGCGGCCATCACGGTCCGGTGATTCTCGGTCACGAGTTCGTCGGAAGGGTGGTGGAGGTGGGCTCCGACGTGGGCAACCTACGCGTCGGGCAGCGGGTGGTGCCCGGTGCCGGCGTCTGGTGCGGTTCCTGTTCGTGGTGCCGTCAGGGGCGCCCGAACCTGTGTGAGCGGTACTTCACGCTGGGGCTTCAAGCCAACGGTGGCATGGCCGAGTTCGTCGTCGCGCCCGCACGGATCTGCATCGATGTTCCCGACGCCCTCGGCGACGACACGGCCGCGATGACGCAACCCTTCGCCGTGGCCTTGCACGCCCTCGACCGGGCGCGCGTGACCGCCTCCGACACCGTGTGGATCAACGGCGCAGGCGGAATCGGATGCTTTCTGGTGGCGGGTGCCGCGGCCAGGGGTTGTACGACGATCATCGCGTCCGACGTCTCCGGCGACCGGCTGCGCATGGCTACCGCACTTGGTGCCACCCACGTCGTGAACGCCACGACCGAGGACGTCGGCGCGACGGTCGACGAGATCACGCTCGGGGGCGCCGACGTCGCGATCGAAGCCTCCGGCGCACCTGGGACGCTGGCCGCCGTCATCGCGTCCACCCGCCGGGGTGGTCGGGTGCTGTTGGTCGGGCTGCCCAAGCAGTCGCCGACGGTGGACACCGCCGACGTGGCGCTGCGCGAGCTCGACGTCATCGGCACTGTGGCCCACGTCTGCGACCGCAACATCCCGGAGGCCCTCGACATCTTGACGACGACACCGACGTTGCAGGGCGCGGCTGATCGGGTCATCGCGCTCGATCAGCTGGTGGACGGCGGTCTGGTCCCGCTGTGCAAGGGGCGGGTCAACGGCAAGGTTCTGGTCCATTTGACAGCTAAAGACATTGCAGTAGAAGGGATTGAATAGTGATACACGATCTGATCATCGTCGGCTCGGGCCCCGCTGGCTATACGGCTGCCGTGTATGCGGCGCGGGCGCAACTGGCACCGCTGGTCTTCGAGGGAACCCAGTACGGCGGCGCACTGATGACGACCACCGACGTCGAGAACTATCCCGGGTTCAACGACGGCATCATGGGCCCAGAGCTGATGGAGCAGATGCGCGAGCAGGCGATCCGCTTCGGCGCCCAGTTGCACACGGTCGACGTCGAGGCCATCCAATTGACCGGCGACGTCAAGGAGGTGACCGCCGAGGGTGTAACCCATCGTGCCAGGGCGGTGATCCTGGCGATGGGTGCTGCCCCGCGGTACCTCGGCGTGCCCGGGGAACAGGAGCTACTCGGCCGCGGCGTGAGCTCGTGCGCCACCTGTGACGGGTTCTTCTTCCGCGATCACGACATCACCGTCGTCGGCGGCGGAGATTCAGCCATGGAGGAGGCGACCTTCCTGACCCGGTTCGCACGATCGGTGACGGTCATACACCGCCGCAACGAGTTTCGCGCGTCCAAGATCATGCTGGAAAGGGCGCGCAACGACCCCAAGCTGCATTGGCGGACCGGCCAGTCGGTCGCCGAAGTCATCGGGGACGGCGGCGTCAGCGCGCTACGTCTGCGTGACTCGGAAAGTGGCGTCGAGACCACGCTCGAGGCGACGGCGATGTTCGTGGCGATCGGGCACGATCCCCGCAGCGACCTGGTGCGTGGTCAGGTCGCGCTCGACGACGACGGGTACGTGCGCACCGAAGCGCAGAGCACCCGGACCGATGTCGATGGCGTGTTCGCGTGCGGTGACCTCGTCGACCACACCTACCGCCAGGCCATCACCGCCGCGGGATCCGGTTGTAGCGCCGCCATCGACGCCGAGCGCTGGTTGGCCAACCGCGTGGCGAGTGCCGCCTAGCCCCGAGGAAACCTCGATCTCAATACATCCACATCGGCCGTCCATCAAGGAGTTTCGCCATGCCCGAATACCTCAAGTCCGCTCCGCCGCCGAGCGCCGACACCGAACGCACCCAGAGCGTCCGCGAGACCGTGACCGCCGTGATCGCCGACGTGCGCGACCGTGGCGACGCCGCGGTGCGCGAGTACTCCGCGAAGTTCGACAAGTGGACACCGAAGAGCTTCCGACTCGACGACCAGCAGATCGCGCAGATCGTCGACACCGTTCCCGACCAAGTCTTGACGGACATCCGAACGGTGCAGGAACGTGTGCGCGCCTTCGCCGTTCACCAGAGGAATTCACTGAGTGACTTCGAGGTGGAAACCGAGCCGGGAGTCTTCCTGGGCCAGAAGAACATTCCGGTGAGCTCGGCAGGTGCCTACGTACCGGGTGGACGGTATCCCCTCGTCGCCTCGGCACACATGACGGTGGTGACCGCGAAGGTAGCGGGTGTCGAGCGCGTGACGGCTTGCACGCCACCCATCCGTGGCGAGATACCCGCCGCGACTGTCGCCGCCTTATACCTCGCAGGTGCCGACGACATCTTCCTGCTCGGAGGCACCCAGGCCATCGCGGCCATGGCGCTCGGCACCGAAACGATCGGCAAGGTGGACATGCTGGCCGGACCGGGCAACGCCTACGTCGCCGAGGCGAAGCGACAGCTGTTCGGTGAGGTCGGCATCGATCTGTTCGCCGGTCCGACAGAGGTTCTCATCATCGCCGACGACGCCGCCGATCCCTTCGTGGTCGCCGTGGACCTGCTGAGTCAGGCTGAGCACGGCCCTGACTCGCCAGCGGTGCTGATTACGACCTCGGCCTCACTCGCCCGCCGCGTGATCGACCACGTCGACAAACTGCTCGTCGACATGCCCACTGCGGACTTCGCCGAACCCGCCTGGCGCAACCACGGCGAGGTGGTGGTGGTCGACGACCTCGACTCCGCCTACCGGCTGGCCGATCGCTACGCGAGCGAGCACGTACAGGTCCTCACCCGCAATCCGCGCGAGGCGCTGGAACGGATGCGCAACTATGGCGCGCTGTTCCTCGGAGAGGGTACGTGCGTGTCCTACGGTGACAAGGTGATCGGAACCAACCACACCCTCCCGACACGCGGGTCGGCCAACTACACCGGCGGGCTGTGGGTGGGCAAGTACCTCAAGACCGTCACGTACCAGGAAGTCACCGACCCGGCGGCGAGTGCTGCCCTTGGCACGCTGTGCGGCCGCGCCGCGCGGGTGGAGTCCTTCGAAGGGCACGCCCGCTCAGGGGACATCCGCGCCCACAAGTTCGGCGACGCCGAGTTGTCCTGGGCGCCAGCATGACCGATGAGGCCGCCGATACGACTCCGTCCGCAATCGCCGTGCTACTGGAGTTCTACCGCGCCGAGCGAACGTACATGGCATCGGGTGGCGCAGCAGCCGGAGCGAGTTTCGACGAAATGGGTGCGACGCTGCATCCCGAGGTGATGTTGCACCAATCCCCGGACCTGCCCTGGGGTGGTGAATGGGCCGGCTACGAAGGCTTCAAGGGCTGGTCGATCGAAATGAGCAAGCACTGGGACACCGTCGACGTCCAAGATCCGGTGTTCTTCGAGAACGGCGACCAGGTGATCGTGCAATGCCGCCTGGTGACGCGATCACGCCGCTCGGGCGAGACGCTCGACTACCCGATGGTGCAGGCGGTCACCGTGAAAGGCGGTCGTATCACCGAGTTTCGGGCCTTCTATTGGAACGTCCCGCACTACCGCAGGGCCTGCGCAGCCGAGGACCGGACGTGACGACGGCATCCAAGCCCGCCGAGACTACGCACGCATTCGCGGGCCTCAGCCTCGAAGGGCGCCGGGCCATCGTGACGGGTGCCGGCCGGGGCATCGGCCGCGCGGTCGCCGAACTACTTGCCAGAAGAGGCGCGGAGGTCGTGCTGCTGGCACGCAGCCGGGGTGAACTCGACGACGTCGCCGCCGTGATCGCCGAAGGAGATGGCCGGGCCGCCGTCATCGCCGTCGACGTGCTCGACGACCCGTCACTGCAGCGGGCCTTCGAGGCGGCCGGCCCGGCCGACATCCTGGTGAACTCGGCTGGCGCCAACCGGCCAAAACCCTTGTCCGAGATCACTCTCGATGACCTGGATCTGCTCCTGGGATTGAACGTGCGGGCGGTGTTCCGCGCGACGCAGTCGTTCGCGGCTCAGGCGATGAGGCGCAACGTGCCGGCCGTTGTCGTCAACGTGTCCAGCCAGATGGGCCACGTGGGCGCGCCTTCACGCAGTCTGTACTGCGCCACCAAGCATGCCGTCGAAGGCATGACCAAGGCGCTCGCGGTCGAGCTGGCCCCGCATGGCATCAGGGTGGTGTCGGTCGCACCGACATTCGTCGAGACGGCCCTGACCCGACCCTTCCTACAAGATCCCGCGGCGTCGCAGGCCCTGCTCGACAAGCTGCCGCTTGGACGATTCGGCACAGTGGACGAGGTCGCCGAGGCGGTGGCATTCGTCTGTTCCCCGGCTGCGAGTCTGATCACCGGAAGCAGCGTCCTCACCGACGGCGGGTGGGTGGCGCAATAGTGAACAACAGCGCGATAGAGGTGCTCCATCGCTTCTACGAAGCAGAGACGGCATATCTGGAATCCGAACCGAAGGACTTTACGGTTGTCGCGGCAACGCTACATCCGGATTGTGTTATGCACCAACCGGATTCTCTCCCCTACGCGGGCCAATGGCGTGGCCACGAAGGGTTCGAGCAGTGGATGGCAGCCTTCTCTGAGGTGTGGTCCTCGCTGACGGTGACTGCCCCCCAGTTCTTTCCGTCGGGATCAGACACTGTCTTCGTACGCTCGACTGTTCGGGCGACGGCCCGCGTGAACGGAGCGGAACTGAGTTGGCCGCTGCTGCAGATGATCACCGTCAAGGACGGACTCATCCTGGAGATCCAGCCGTTCTATTGGGACACCGCACTCGTGGTGCGATCATTGGGCGAATGAGACCTCGTCAGGGCTTGAGAATGATCTTGACGGCGCCATCCTGCTTCTTCTGGAAGATCTCGTAGCCGTGCGGCGCCTGCTCGAGAGTCATCGTGTGGGTGGCGAAGGCGTCGACGCCAAGCGGGTCGTCCTCGGTCAGCAGCGGCATGATGTCGTCGACCCACTTCTTCACGTTGGCCTGCCCCATCCGTAGCTGGATCTGCTTGTCGAACAGCGTCAGCATCGGCAACGGGTCGGCCATGCCGCCGTACACGCCGATCAGCGAGATCGTGCCGCCGCGCCGGACGATGTCGATCGCCGCGTAGATGGCGGCGAGTCGGTCGACGCCCGCCTTCTGCATCACCGGCTTGGCGAGCGCGTCGGGAAGCAGGCCGGTGACCTGTTGGGCGATCTTGGCGACCGGTGATCCGTGGGCTTCCATTCCGACGGCGTCGATGACCGAGTCGGTGCCTCGCCCGTCGGTGAGGTCGCGGATCACGTCGCCCAGGTCGTCGTGATGATCGGCGAGATTGACCGTGCGAATGCCGCGGGCCTCGGCGCGGGCCAGTCGTTCCGGTACCCGGTCGACGGCCGTCACGTCGTAGCCAAGGTGGGCTGCGACGCGGGCCGCCATGTCCCCGATCGGACCCAACCCGAGCACCGTCACCGAGCCGCCGTCCGGGATGTCGGCATAGGCCACGGCCTGCCAGGCCGTCGGTAGTACGTCCGAGAGGTACACGAACCGCGAATCCGGCGGTCCGTCGGGAACCTTGACGTGGGTGAACTGTGCCTGGGGTACGCGCAGGAGTTCGGCCTGGCCGCCGGGGACCTCGCCGTAGAGCTCGGAGTAACCGAAGAGCGCGGCACCCATGCCCTGATCGCGGACCTGAGTCGTCTCGCACTGCGTGAACAACTGTTGGTCGCACATGTAGCAACTGCCGCAGGAGATCTGGAATGGGATGACGACCCGGTCGCCCGCCGTCAGGTTGGTCACCGCGGCACCGACCTCGCGGACGATCCCCATCGGCTCGTGCCCGAGGATGTCGCCGGGATTCATGAACGCGCCGAGTACCTCGTAGAGATGAAGGTCCGACCCACAGATGTTGGTCGACGTGATCTCGATGATGGCATCGGTCGGTTCTTCGATCCTCGGGTCGGGGACGGTGTCGACGCGGACGTCGCGCTTGCCGTGCCACGTCACTGCTCTCATCGGGAACTTCTCTCGTCGTCGGTGAACGCGGTTGGGTCCTGCTTCTCGGCGATCATCGCCAACCGCCGGGTGCACTCGCGGTTGCGTGGCGCCACGACGAGCAGCTGCGCCACGTCGGGGACCCAGCGCAACGGTGCCGAGACCGCGACCTCCGACATCTCGACGGAGCACCCAACGGGAACATCGCTGAGCCGCAGCGTGATCCGCGCCTTCGCCGCTGGGCGCACCTTCGCCAGCAACACCAGCTCGCTGCCGGCATCGCAGCTCTCGACGACGGTCTCGTCGTCGATCATCACGGGCCAGGCGCCGATGGAGTGCAGGATGCGTGACCCGGGCGCGGGCCAATCCGGGCTGACCGCGCGGGTCCGGCAGTTGCCCACCACCCATCCCGAGTAGCTCCAGCCGTCGGCCAGCACCTCTCAGACCCGCTGCCGGGACGCTCCCACATCCTTGGTCACCGTCACCGTCATCGTCGTCGCCTCCTCGTTCAGTTGGCCGGGGGTACTGCGGAGGCCATCACCTTGGCGGCCATGTCCCAGGCACGGTGTAGGCCAAGCACGTTGGCGAGGTTTGCGACGAAGGCCTTGTCGACGTCATCGGCGACCTCAATGCCGGGGCCCTTGGCCGGGATCCGGGCGGCCTTGAGGACCACGGTCCCGTCACCCCAGGCTGCGACGGCCTTGCAGTGCCGGAACGCCTCCTGCAGCAGCACGACGAGCTTGATGTCCGCCGTCGGTGTGGTTCCCGAGGCCACCACGAGCGCATCGAACTCGATGGATCGTGTCGTCGCCAGTGTCCGGTCGACGGTGACGTTGCGCCGTCCCGACTTGAGTACGCCGCCGACGGGTGCGACCACCAATGCGGTGACACCAAGGGCCGCAGTCGACTTCACCAGTTTGGCGACCCCCGCGAGGTCGGAACCCGCGTCGGCGATGATCCCGATCTTGCGGCCGTCGATCGGCCCCGGCTCGGCCAGGAGCTGCACCAGCGCCGGGGAGACGGTGACGTCCTCGGTCGGACTGCCCTTCGGCGCAGGCAGGCCGAGACCGGCGGCGACCTGCGCGCAGAGGTCGGCGTCGACGTTGGCCAACGCCAGCAGTTCGCGTTCCTTGATCGCCTTCTCGTAGACCTTGCCGAGTTCGAAGGTGAACGCCTCGACCACGTGGGACTGTTCGATGAGGCTGAGGCTCCGGTAGAACATGGTCGACTGGGTGAAGTGGTCGTCGAACGACGCCGGCTGCGCGCGCACCGCGGTGCCTTCGATGGGGCGCGGCGTCTGCACGTAGCCACCGTGCTTCGCGTCGGCGAGCTGTGGCTCGCCGCCGTCGATGGTGTTCGGGTTGTAGGGGGCCACCCCGGTGTGGATGGCGGTCTGGTGCATGCCGTCGCGGAGCATGTCGTTGACGGGGCAGTGCGGGCGGTTGATGGGCAGCTGGGTGAAGTTCGGCCCGCCCAGCCGGGTGATCTGGGTGTCGAGGTAGGAGAACAGCCGCGCCTGCATGAGCGGATCGTTGGTCGGTTCGATGCCGGGCACCAGATTGCCGGTGTGGAACGCGACCTGCTCCGTCTCGGCGAAGTAGTTGGTGGGATTGCGGTTCAGCGTCATCTTTCCAAGCAGCTGCACGGGTGCGAGTTCCTCGGGCACCAGCTTGGTCGGATCGAGCAGGTCGATCCCCTCGAAGCTGTCGGTGCCGTCATCGGGCATGACCTGGATGCCGAACTCGTATTCGAGGAAGGCGCCTGCTTCGATGCCGTCAGCCATGTCGCGCCGGTGAAAGTCCGGGTCGCACCCCGCGGCGATCTGCGCCTCCTCCCAGACCAGGGAGTGCACGCCTGCGACGGGCTTCCAGTGGAACTTGACCAGACTCGTCTCGCCCGCGTCGTTCACCAGCCGGAAGGTGTGGACGCCGAAGCCCTCCATCGTCCGGAAGGAACGGGGGATGCCGCGGTCGCTCATGTTCCACATCACGTGGTGGGTGGCCTCGGTGTGCAGTGAGACGAAGTCCCAGAAGGTGTCATGGGCGGACTGTGCCTGCGGGATCTCCCGATCCGGCTGCGGCTTGGCGGCGTGGACGATGTCGGGAAACTTGATGCCGTCCTGGATGAAGAAAACCGGCATGTTGTTGCCGACCAGGTCGAAGGTGCCCTCGTCGGTGTAGAACTTCACGGCGAAACCGCGGGTGTCACGGACGGTGTCGGCCGAACCGCGAGAACCCAAAACGGTCGAAAAGCGGGTGAAGACGTCGGTTTTCGTACCCTTCTTACCCAGGAAGCCGGCCTTGGTCACCGATGCGCCCGTGCCGTAGGACTCGAAGACGCCGTGTGCGGCCGCCCCACGCGCATGCACGACGCGCTCCGGGATGCGCTCGTGGTCGAAGTGGGTGATCTTCTCCCGCAGATGGAAGTCCTCCAGCAGCGTCGGCCCTCGGGGCCCCGCCTTCAGCGAGTGATCGGTGTCGGGAAGTCGCACACCCTCGGCAGTCGTCAGGTAGGAGCCGGACTGTGCGCGCGGGTCGGGGTCGCGAGTCTGACCGTCGGTGACACCGGTCGGACTGGCAGTTCGGGGGGCGCTCTGATTGGGTTTGCGGGCTGAGGGCACGAGTACTCCTGATCGTCGAACGTGATCGAGCGCGTCCGGTAGCTACACGGCCACCTCTTCGCCGTCCTTCACCGTCCTGTTGGCCGGATACCCCGTTTCCGGAACCGCAAGCCCTTACCCCCGCGCCGCCTTCGCGACTAGATTTGTCGATGAATTCACGTCAAGGGAGATATGTCATGACCGCCACCGTCTCGGCCCAACCCACCTACCGCGTCGTCAACCCAGCCACCGGTGACGTCGGGCAGGTGTTCGACATCGCCTCGGATGCCGAGGTCGAGTCAGCGCTCGCAGCATCCGCGGAGGCGTACCGCTCCTGGCGGGACACCCCCATCGCCGAGCGGGCGCGGATCGTCAGCAGGGTGGGAGAGCTCTTCAAGGAGCACTCCGCCCGACTCGGAGCAATCGCCACCGAGGAGATGGGCAAGCCTCTGCCGGAGTCCGTGGACGAAGCCGACTTCTGCGGCGACATCTTCGACTACTTCGCGACGGAGGGTCCCGGCCTGGCGTCGGATCAGGAGATCAAGACGTTCGCCGGGGGCAAGGCCTACGTGCAGAAACTGCCGATCGGACCGTTGCTCGGCATCATGCCGTGGAACTACCCCTTCTACCAGATCGCCCGCTTCGCGTCCCCGAACCTGGTGCTGGGCAACACCATCCTCCTCAAGCACGCCGAGTCCGTGCCGAAGTCGGCGCTCGCGGTGCAGGAGATCATGGACGAGGCCGGGGTGCCGCCGGGTGTCTACCAGAACATCTTCGTGTCCTACGCGCAGGTGGAGCAGATCATCGGTGACCGCCGTGTCGTCGGCGTCTCGCTGACCGGCTCGGAGCGGGCCGGTTCGGTGGTGGCGGCGATCGCAGGCAAGAACCTCAAGAAGTGCGTTCTCGAGCTCGGCGGGTCCGACGCCTACGTGGTGCTGGACACCGACGACGTCAAGGCATCGGCAGATCTCGCGTGGGACACCAGGATCGGCAACACCGGCCAGGCGTGCAACTCCAACAAGCGCATCATCGTCACCAACGACATCTTCGAGGGCTTCGTCGACCGGCTCGTCGAACGGGCGAAGGATCTCAAACCAGGCGATCCGGCCGAGGCCGCCGACGGCACGTTCTCGCCCCTGTCGTCGCGGCGGGCCGCTGAGACGCTGCACGAGCAGGTGCAGGACGCCGTCGCGAAGGGCGCGACGCTGCATGCCGGGGGCGTGCTCGGTGAAGGCCCCGCGGCCTACTACTCGCCCGCGGTACTGACCGGTATCACCCCCGAGATGCGGGCCTACCGCGAAGAGCTGTTCGGTCCGGTTGCGGTGGTGTACTCGGTCGCCGACGACGACGAGGCGCTGACACTGGCCAACGACTCCGACTACGGGTTGGGCGGCGCGGTGTTCAGCACGGACACCAAGCGTGCGGAGAAGATCGCGCAGCGGCTCGAGTCGGGTATGTCGAACGTCAACACGCCCGCCAACGAAGGCCAAGAGGTGCCGTTCGGTGGTGTCAAGCGAAGCGGTTTCGGGCGTGAACTCGGACCGCTCGGAATGGACGAGTTCGCCAACAAGCGGCTGTATTACGTCGCCGACTGATCTCTTCGGGCCCGGGCCCGGCGCTTGCCCTCGTGCATGGCGGCCACCCGGGCCACGGGAATGGTTCGGCCCTGTTCGATCAGGTCCGTCGGAAGACGCTGCGGCGCGGGCATCGACTCGGTCCACGAATCACGCTCGGCCATGGCGTCGAGCGCGGTGTGGACGGTGAAGTCGCCTGGGGTGACCCGGTCGAGGTCGGACCAGTCCAGCGGAAAGGACACCGGCGTGCCAGGGCGCAGTCGCGGGCTGTAGGCGGCGGCGACGGTCGCTCCACCGGCCCTGGTGGAATCCACGAACACCTTGCCGCCGCGATCCTCGGTGAGGAATGCCGTGGTGGCCAGTTCGGGGTCGAGCGCCTCCGCGCGGGCGGCGAGCGCACGGGTCGCCGCCGCGACGTCCTCGACGGGTGCCGCGTCGTCGATCGGGACGAAGACGTGAATTCCCTTGGCGCCGCTGGTCTTCACCGCGCCCGCCAGTCCGCTGTCGGCAAGCGCTCGGCGGACCAGATGCGCGACGGCGACCACCGCCGCGAAGTCGTCGTCCCCCGGCGGATCCAGGTCGAGTATCAAATGCGTTGGCCGATAGATGTTCTCGGCCAGCCCCAACGTCGGGTGGTACTCCACGGCCCGCTGATTGGCCAACCAGAGCAGCGTCCGCCGGTCATCGCACAGGGCGTAGTGCACCTCCCGCTTGGAGGCCTCCGCCCAGATGGGCACCGTGGCCACCCAATCAGGGGTGTACTTGGGCACGTTCTTCTGCATGAACGGCGCCCGGCCCCGCAGCACCCGCAGGACCGTGAGCGGACGCCCGGCGAGTACGGGCAACATCCGCTCCGCCGCCCCATCCAGATAGTCGACCAGATCGCGTTTCGTCGCATCCGCGTCCGGCGTCAGGTCCTGGTCGAGGTTGGTCAGGTCGACGCCGTTTCGCTGCTCGCTGGTGCTCACGGATGCCATGCTGACACTCGTAGTCCGGCGACACGCACACGTTCGCCGCAACCGCGTCGGAGAACCGGAACGCCGTTAGCCTCCTGTCGTGGGGTTCATCGAGAGCGTCGAACTCGTCGGCACGGTGATCGACGGCGTTGGCGTGGCGATCATCGCGTTCGGTGCGGTCGTGGCGGCGGGGATCGCACTCGGCCGGCTGCTGCGGAAATCGACTGACACGTACCGGGTCTTCCGTGAGCAGCTCGGTCGCTCGATCCTCCTCGGCCTGGAGTTCCTGGTCGCCGCCGACATCATCCGTACGGTGGCGGTCACCCCGAACGCGCGGAGTGTCGCCGTGCTGGCGGGCATCGTGGCCATCCGGACGTTCCTCAGTTTCTCCCTGGAACTCGAGATCACGGGCCGCTGGCCGTGGCAGAAGAGGTCCCGCACCGGCGACGCCGTGACGGATCCGGCCTAGTCGCCCGTGGAAGTCACGTGCCGAGGTCAGGGTTCGATCAGTCCGGCACGGATCGCGTAGCGAGTGAGCGCCAAGCGGTCGCGGAGACCGAGCTTCTGCAGGATGTTTGCCCGATGACGGTCAACGGTCTTGGCGCTGATGGCCAAGGTATTTGCGATCTCACGGGTGGAATGGCTCTCCGCCACCAGCTTGAGCACTTCCTCCTCGCGGGGCGTGAGAATGCTGTCGGGCAACGGATCGCCGTGCCGGGCGCGGTGCAGGTAGTCGCGGATCAGCGCGTTGACGGCCCCTGGGTACAAGAACGGCTCGCCACGAAGGGTCGCCCGGCACGCCTCGATGAGGTCCCGGTCGGCCACCGACTTCAGGACGTAACCCGATGCGCCAAATTTGAGCGCTTCGAAGAAGTACTGCTCGTTGTCGTACATCGACAGGATCAGAATCCTGACGTGGGGATGGTTCCGGCTGATTTCCCTGGCAGCTTGTAACCCCGTCATCCGCGGCATGGCGATGTCGAGGATCGCCAGGTCGGTGGGAGTGTCGTCGAGCGCCGCGAGTGCTTCGTATCCGTTGGAGGCCTCCGCCACGACCTGTAGGTCGGGCTCGGCGTCGAGGATCATCCGTAGCCCGCTACGGACCAGCGCGTGGTCGTCGGCCAGCAGGAGGCGCGCCGGGGATTGAGTCATTGCGGGCTCCGCACCGTGCTCAACGGGATGGTCATGCGAACTTCGGTCCCGCTCTCGCCGCTCGAGGTGATGGTGAGCGCGGCGTCGACCAGCAAGGCGCGTTCACGCATACCCCTGATCCCGGCTCCGTCGGTCGCGACACCACCCCTACCGTCATCGGCGATTCGCAGCGTGAGTTGCTCAGCGGTGGCATGGACGTCGAGCCACACCTTCTCAGCCTCGGCATGGCGGGCAATGTTGGTCAAGCTCTCCTGGGCGACGCGGTAACACACGAGTTCGACGTCGGGATCCAGCCGGACAAGTTGCGGCGCAGTGTGTTTGGCGACCGTGATGCCGGTGGCGTGGGTGAACTCGTTGCACAGCGCGTTCAGCGCACTGTGCAACCCAAGGACTTCCAGTGCGTCGGGCCTCAGACGACGGGCGATGCTCTGTACCTCGTCGAGGCTGGCGCGCACGGTTTCCTGTGCCTCGTGCAGATCGGCGCACAGCTCGGCCGGTGCCCGATCGACGGCGCGCTTGAGGGTGAGAAGCACGACGGTGAGGCTCTGGCCGATCTCGTCGTGCAGCTCGCGGGCAATTCGTTGCCGCTCGTTCTCCTGCGCGGCCAGCGCTGACGCGCTCGCCGAGGTCCGCTCCCCTTCCTGACGATCCAGCATGGCGTTGAACGACGCGATGAGGTGATGCAGGTCGCCCTTGCCACGATCGTCAACGCGGTCGCCGCGATGAGGGGGGTTGACCCGTCGCATCGAGCTGGCCAGTTCGTCCAACGGCGCGAGGCTCGAGCGCAACAGCAAGGCATTGGCCGCCAGAATCACGGCCAGCCCCACGACGAGCACGGGAATCTCGGTCAGCCTGATGCGCGCCGATACGGTCGCCGGGGAGAGGGCGAGAACGAGTGTGCCGAGGGTGAAGACGAGACCGTTGATCACGAAGACCCGACGAAAGAGTTCCGCAGCAGGCGTCCGCGTACGTCGGCGTAGCCGTTCCAAGACGTGCTCACTAGCGTTCACGTCCCCAGCGTGGTCGCTGTGCGGCGGGGTGTCCATACACGTCTTCTCCCCCAACAAATGGGTGTCGCACCCGATGGTGGCGCGGCGAGCCGTCGCCCAGACTGGAAGAGACCACGGCCGTAGGAGTTTCGATGCATGTCGATCGGATGACATCACCCAGCGATGGGGTACAACACCGCATCCTCACCCGTGCCGGCGAGCGGTTCTGTGTGACGGTGGAGATGGACAGCAGTTGCCGCTTGATCACCTATGGCGGCGCGGCTCCGGACGGATCCGCGCACTCGATCGTGCTCGGACCCGACGAGGCCGACCAGGTTGCCGAGATCCTGCACACTCGACCAGTCGCTGATCGTCTCCGATCGCTCGCACGACAGATCGGCCAATTGAGCGCCGGAACGGACGCACAATGATCACTCCAGCCAGCGTGCAGCGGGATGAAGCAATGCAAGCACACGAGATATCGGTCAGACTGCCCACGATTCGCACGGATGACCCGGTCGCCAAGGCGGTACAGGTCATGGTGGTCAACCGGCTACCCGGGCTCATCGTCGTCGACGACGCCGATCGGCCCATCGCCGTACTGCCCGGTACACAGGTTCTGCGTCTCGCCATTCCCGGCTCCTACCAAGACGACCCGGCACTCGTTCGGACCGTGGACGAACTTCACGCCGACCTGTTCTGGCGCGAGCCGGGAGACTTGACCGTAGGCGATTGCCTGCCGACCCCGGTCGCCAAGCCGGCGACGGTGCCACCCGAGGCCACCCTGCTGGAGATCGCGACGGTGATGGCACGGAAGCACAGTCCCCTGATCGCCGTCGTCGATCGCACCGGGAGGCTGATCGGTGCGGTGACGCTGGAGCGGCTGCTGACCAGTTTGGCGGTTGCCGGGCCCGGCGACTGATCACCCGGGCCCGGCGACCATGGCGGCTCTTTCGACCATCGCGCCCATGCTCGCGATCGCCATCTTCGTCGTCGCGTTCTGGTTCATCGCCACCGAGCGCGCGGACAAGGTCAAGACCGTCCTCGTCGCTGCGGGCCTCATGGCGGTACTCGGCCTGATCCCCGGCGCGAAGGTGTTCTACAGCGAGCACGAGGGTATCGACTGGAACGTCATCTTCCTGCTGCTTGGCATGATGGTCATCGTCGGCGTCGTCAAGCAGACCGGCATATTCGACTACCTGGCGATCTGGGCCGCAAAACGGTCCCGCGGCAAGCCGTTCCGGCTGATGGTCATGCTGATGCTGATCACGGGGATCGCCTCCCCGGTGCTCGACAACGTCACGATCATCATGCTCGTCGTTCCCGTGACACTGGTCGTCTGCGAACGCCTGCGCATCGCTCCTGCGCCCTTCGTGATCGCAGAGGTGCTCGCATCGAACATCGGCGGCGCCGCCACCCTGATCGGAGATCCACCGAACATCATCATCGGAAGCCGAGCGGGCCTGACATTCAACGACTTCCTCGTACACATGGCGCCGATCGTGATCGTCATCTTCGTGTTGTTCGTGGCGTTCACCAGGGTGCTGTTCCGCAACCAGCTGCGCACCGACTTCGTCAACATGGACCAGGTGATGGCGTTGCAGGAGCGCCGCGCAATCAAGGACGTCCGGTTGTTGATCCGTTCGCTGTCGGTTCTCGCGGTGGTCATCGTCGGCTTCGGGCTGCATTCGGTGCTCCACGTCGCCCCATCGATCGTCGCCCTCGTCGGTGCGGGGGCGATGATTCTGGTGACCGACATCGACGTGAGTGACGTTCTGCCGGAAGTGGAATGGCCCACCCTGGTGTTCTTCTTGGGCCTGTTCGTCATGGTCGCCGGGCTGGTTCACACCGGCGTCATCGACGCCATCGGAGCCGCCGCGACGTCGGCGTTCGGCGACAACGTGTTCCTCGCGGCCACCGCGCTGATCTTTGGATCGGCGATCATCGGCGCGTTCATCGACAACATCCCGTTCACCGCGACGATGACCCCCGTAGTCGAAGAGATGGTCGCCGCCACCCCCGACGGACAGTCCGGCCAGGGCCTGTGGTGGGCCTTCGCGCTCGGCGCCTGCTTCGGTGGGAACGGCACCGCCATCGCGGCCAGCGCCAACGTGGTTGCGCTCGGCATCGCGCACCGAGCGGGTCACCCAATCAGCTTCTGGCAGTTCACCAAATACGGCATCGTGGTCACCATGCTCAGTGCGACGCTGGCCTGGGGGTATGTATTGCTGCGATATTTCTGACCGTCGCCGCTGGTGCTGCGCGCAGTACGTTTCCCGTCAGGTCCCTGACGCGGTGGTCGCGATGCCGCCGTCGACGGGGATGACCGTCCCGGTCAGATACGCCCCCGCGCGGCTGGCCAGGAAGACGGCGATGCCTGCCATGTCGTCGTCCCGCCCGATCCGTCGAAGCGGGGCCGCCGCGGCGATCGCGTCGCCGAACGCATCGAGGGTCGCCGCCATCATCTTCGAGGGGAACGGTCCCGGTGCCACCGCGTTCACGGTGACGTGTTGCGGTCCCAACTCGCGGGCGAGCATCCGGGTGAGCTGATGCAATGCCGCCTTGCTGCTCGCGTACGAGTAGACGGGCAGCTGGCTGACGTGGATGGCGTCGATGCTGCCGACGTTGATGATGCGGGCGGGGTCGTCGGTGGTGCCTGCCCGTCGAAGAGCGGGAAGCAACGCCTGAACGAGCCAGAAGGGTGACTTGAGGTTCAGGTCGATGACCTTGTCCCACGCCGAGTCGGGGAACGTCTCCAACGGCTCACCCCACGTGGCGCCCGCATTGTTGACCAGGATGTGGAGGCCGTCCCCGTCGGCGGTGACGAGGTCCGCGAGGCGCTGACACTCGTCGTGCCTGGAGAGATCGGCGGGGATGGCCCGTACCTCACCGAACTCGGCGAGCTGGTTCTGCGCCTCGGCGCAGGCATCGGCCTTGCGTGAGCTGATCACGACGCGGGCGCCCGCCTGTAGTAGGCCGCGGGCCATCATCATCCCGATGCCCCTGGTGCCACCGGTGACGAGGGCAGATTTGCCCGTCAGATCGAAAAGGTCTGCGTGCGTGGTCGTTTGGTCGTCCGGCATGTGGTCGCCTTCCATCGTGGTTTCGGGGCGCGGCTGTCCCGAGAACGATACGGTTGACACCGCCCGGCGTTCGGGTCAGGCTATCTGAACCGATCGGTCCACGAAATGGCGGTACGCGATGACTGAAGCATTCATCCTCGGCGGCGTGCGAACTCCGTTCGCGCGATACGGAAGCGCGCTGTCGCACATTCGCACCGACGACCTGCTCGGAATGACCATGAAGGGCGCCTGCGAGCGCGTGGGTGTCGAGCTGGGCGCGGTCGAGGACATCGTCGCCGGCTGCGTGAACCCGGCCCACGAGGGCATGGGCGACGTCGGCCGCTGGGCCGCGCTGGCGGCGGGCTTCCCCGACAGTGTCGCTGGAGCCACGATCAACCGGTTCTGCGGTTCGTCGCTGTCGGCCACGATCAACGTCGCGCACGCCATCAAGGCAGGCGACCTCGGTGTCGGCCTCGCCTGCGGCGTCGAGTCGATGTCCCGGTCGGGCTGGGCACTGATGAAGGGCGATGCGGCCTTCAGTCCGCGCGGACCGGTCTTCATGTTGGACACCATGTGGGCTGGCGCGGGTGGCCCGCCGAACCCGGCCCTGCTGGCCCGCAACGCCTATATCGCGATGATCGAGACCGCGCAGAACGTCGCCGACCGCTACGAGCTGTCGAGGGAGGAGATCGACGCGTTCGCGCTACGGTCACAACGGCACGCGAAGGCCGCGCGGGATTCCGGCAGACTCGCGAAGGAGATCATGCCGGTGACGATCCCTGCGACCCGCAAGACGCCGGAAGTCGTGTTCTCCCATGATGAGTTCATCCGCGACGACACCACCGCCGAGTCGCTCGCGAAGCTACCCGCCCAGCCTGGCACCACCCAGATGACCGCGGCCAACTCGACTCCGCTGACCGACGGAGCCAGCGCAATCGTGCTCGCGTCGGGGGAGCGGGCCACCGAGCTCGGCGTCGCGCCCCTTGCCCGCGTGGTGTCCTCGGCGGTCTATGGAATCGACCCGCTCTACATGGGTTTGGCTCCGGCATGGGCGATTCCGCTTGCGATTCGCCGCGCCGGTCTGACGCCCGAGCAGATCGACGTGTGGGAGGTGCACGAGGCGTTCAGCGCCCAGGCGCTCGGTGTCCTGCGTGAACTTCCGAATCAGTTGGGCGGCTTCGTCGTTCCCGACGACAAGCTCACGCCCAATGGGGGAGCCGTTGCCATCGGGCATCCCTTCGGCGCCACGGGAACCCGTTACGTGCTGACGCTGGCCACCGAACTGCGCGAGCGCAACGCGCGCTACGGCGTCATCGGTGTCTGCATCGGATCGGGACAGGGGGTCGCGATCGTGCTGGAGAACCCGGACGCGCGCGGTTAGGCTCGCCGGGTCCTCGCACTTGATGGCGGCGGCGAACTCGCGGATCTTCTCGCGCCCGACCTCGAAGTAGTCGGGGTATTCGTAGTGCATCCCACGGATGTCGGTCTTGAGCGCCATGGATTCCCCGGTGTTCCTCTCGCAGCGGGATTCTGGGTCGTGGTTGTCTCAATACTTGCCGAAGGCGATCGCGACGTTGTGTCCGCCGAATCCGAACGAGTTGCTGATCGCGTACTGGAAGTCCCCGGTCCGGGGTTCACCGGCCACGACGTCCAGGTCGATCTCGGGATCGAGATTCTCGAGGTTGAGAGTCGGTGGGATGACACCGTCGCGCAGCGCAAGCACGGTGAGGATGGACTCGACGGCGCCGGATGCGCCGACGGAGTGGCCCAGAGCAGATTTCGGCGCGTACACCGCCGCCGAGTTTCCGACCGCGCGGTTGATCGCCTTTGCCTCCGCCACGTCACCGACCCTGGTGGCGGTCGCATGGGCATTCACGTGGTCGATGTCATTGGGGGTCAGGCCTGCGAGCTCGATGGCGCGGGTCATCGCGTACCCGGCGCGCTCGCCGCTGGGGTCCGGCGCCACGACATGGAATCCGTCGGAGGTGATGCTGGCGCCCATCAGCCTGCCGAGGATGTTGGCGCCACGGGCCTTGGCGTGCTCCTCGGTCTCGATGACCATCAGCGCGCCGGCCTCGCCGAACACGAAGCCGTTGCGATCCCGGTCGAAGGGGCGACAAGCACCGGGGGGATCGTCGTTGGTCGTGGACATGACGATGCGCATCTGGGCGAACGCTGCGATCGCCACCGCCTCGATCCTGTTCTCGACGCCACCGCAGATCGCGATGTCTGCCTCACCGAGGACGATCTGCCGCCAGGCCTGCGCGATGCCCTCCGAACCCGAGGCACAGGCCGACACCGGCGTGATCACCCCGGCCTTGGCATGCCGCTCGAGGCCGACGGCCGCAGCGGGTCCGTTTGGCATGTACATCTGCACCGTCAATGGCGACACGGCCGTCACGCCCCGCTCGCGCATGCCGTCGTAGGCGAACACCAGGGCCTCGACAGCGCCGAGACCGGTCCCGATCGACACCGCCAAACGGTTGGTGTCCACCTCGGGATTGCCTGCGTTCTGCCACACTCGCCGACCCAGGACGGTGGACATCTTCTGGACGTAACCGAGGCGACGCAGCTCGACGCGCGTCAGCTCGGCGTCGAACTCCTCGAGCAGATGACCGCCGATGCGGACCGGCAAGTTGTACTGCTCGACGAACGGGTCGTCGAGCAGGCGGATACCGCTCTGCCCGTCGAGGAGGGCCTTCCAGGTGTCGTCCGCGCTGGTGGCGACTGACGTCGTCATCGCGATGCCCGTGACGACGACGTTGGGAAGGCCGTTACCAGTGCTCAGGCCGGCTACCTGAGATGAGTTGATCGGTGCTCGCATGAGAAAAACCCTCATTTCACTACATGAGTGTTCGGCCCTCTGCTGTCGAATTTTATCCAACCTGCCAGCTCAACGCATCCCTCGTCCTGAGCCGTCGGCAACGCGTATCCGGCCTACGCTGGGGGCGTGGCCCGACAGGTTCTGAAGGTAGGCCTCGCGACCCTGCTGGCCGCGGGGGCGATGGCGGCGATCGTCGTGGCGCCACTCGCCGCTGCCGATCCGTTTCCGCCTGCGGGCAACGGGCAGTCGGCCAGTGCCACCATCGACGATCTGCAGGCCAAGGGCTACGACGTCCGGATCAACTGGACCACCGGATACGACACCAAGCCGCTGTCCGAATGCTGGGTCACGGGAGTGAACAACCCCAGCCACGAGGCACCGACGGAAGGTTCGTTCACCACCGTGTACGTGGACGTCGCCTGTCCGAACGGGGACGACGGCTCCGGCTTCACCGGTGGCGTCGGCATCGGTGTCGGCTAGGGCCCTACCGGGGCAGCTTGGCTTCGATCGCCTCAGCGACGGCGACGGCCTGCGTCACCGTCGAGGAATCCCGTTTGCACGCCTGCACGTCGACGACGACGTTGTTGGTGACCGCCAGTGCGCGCTGGCACGAATCGACTCCGCTGGGGTTGCCCCTGGTGAACGGGATGGCGAGCTCGGTGTCGGTCTTGGTCAGTTCGCCACTTCGCCACTTCGGCAGCGGCTTGTCGTTCAGGGTGATGTTGACGTTGTGGTTCGTGCACTTCGACCAGCGGTCCGACGATTGTTCGAAGAAGCCGCGGGCGGCATCGGTCGAGGGGTAGTTGACCACAGACTGCACCACCAGGTTCTGCCAGCCGTCGGAATCCGGTGACCGAAGCAGCTCCTGGCGAAGGGCGATCCAGCCGTCGGCGCCGTAGACCCCGGCTTCGTTCACCTGCCAGATCCCGAGGCAGTTGAGATTGGGCAGGAGATTGCGGTGATCGCCCATCACCTCGACGCGTGGGTGTGCCGTCATCCCGCTGGTTCCCATGATGGAGCCGACCTCGCCGGTGCCGAGCAGCACTCGGTCGAGAGCGTTCGCGCCAACCAGCTGCGGCGGCGCCGCCGTCGGCTGGCTGCCTCCCGTCGAGCAGCCCGTCAGGGCGAGACCGAACGCGATTACCACCACTGCGAACCGCTTCACTTCGACTCAGGCATGCGTCCCGGCCGCGGCACACGCCTGCTGAGCGTTGGTGGCGTCGGTGTTCATCTCGGTCGCGGTCGTGTTCAGGCTCTCGCCCGAGATGTGCAGCCCCATCTTGAGGAGGAGCTTGGTCGCGTCCACCGACCACGCCCGCATCGGATCCCCGATCGCCGGGTCCAGCCCGGGTGTGCCTGCGGCGTCCATGGCCACGCCTGCCGCCTGCCGCAACGCGGTCCGGCCCAACTCGTTTGTGCTCTGGACGCCGGGGTCCCCGTAGGAGGTGCCCTCGAACGAGTCGGCGAACTCCCCGTAGTAGGTCGAGGCGCCGTCCAGCGCGGCGGCGAACTCCCCACAGCCCGTGACGGCGGGGGCGGCGGCGTTGTCGGACATTGGTACGGCGTTCACCTGAACAGCGGGATTCTGTGAACCGTCAGCATCACCGTCGTCGGCGGAAGCCGTTGAAACGCAGGCTAATCCGATTCCTATAGCGATGAAGGAGGCGGCTAACGCTCGTTCGCACACGCGGGGTGACCTCAAGATGCTCCTCCAAGTTAGTCAAATCGCGCCTCCTGGAGCACAATCCGCACCCACATTCGGTCAATCAGGTGTCCGGTTGGTGAACGGATGACCAACCCGTGCCGTCCGGTCGCAATCCATTGCACGTGTTGAAACTGTGAAATTGCTTCGGGGAAACTGGATTTCACGCATATCGCCAGCCCGGAAGAGCGCGTCTCGGCGAGACGCGCACTGGATGGGAACGAGGCGCGAGCTGTTGGTCGACCGTTCACCGTCCGGCAACCCCGCCATTGGATGCTCCGTCCCGACAGATTCGTTGGATCCGCCGGATTCCGACCACGAGAGGCGCCGAAACAACCATGTTGAACCGTTTTGCCACGCTGGCAACTGTTTGCATTGCCATCCCGGTCTTGGCAGCGCCGGTGGCGTTGGCCGACCCGCCGCCTCCTGACCCCGCGATCCAGCCGGTGGGGGCACCGGCCGGTCCGCCGCCCGATACGGGGATAGTCCCGTCGGCGGCTCCAGGGATCCTCGACACCCCTGACGGCTGGCACCTTTCGGTGGTGGGAAGCAACGAGACGCAGCTGCCGGTGGCACCGCTGACCACGGCCATCTCCTCTCGTGAGTACCTGATCTCGGGCACCTTCACCGGCACCATCACCGGCGGCGGCAAGACCAAGCTGACCGGTGGGTCGATGGAGGCCGGCGAGCAGATCGGGTGCGGCATCATCTCCGATGAGACCGAGATCAACCCCGGCGCCAGCCTGACTCCCGGACTCAACCTGCCCACGGGGATCCCGACGATCAGCGCGGGAATCAGCCTGCAGGGCAAGGTGTACCTCAAGCCGGGCACCGTCACGACGGTCGCGCTGGACAAGAAGTCCTTCAAGGGGACGTCGACGCGCATCACCCTGACCGGTGTGCGGGTCAAGACCGATCAGTGCGCGGGCCAGTCGTTCATCCGCTCCTACGCGACGCTGACGAGCTCGACCGACAACACCGATGACGTCATCACCTACCTCGGCGTCACCAAGTCCGTCTAGCAGCCAGCTGCCCACCCACTCTGTGAAAGGCTTCGCCATGTTCAATCGTTTTGCCCTGCTGGCTACTTGCCTGCTCATCCCGGTCGGGACTGCGCCTCTCGCGCTGGCGGATCCGCCGCCGGACCCCGACCCCGCGATCGCAGCGGCCGGCGATCCCGGCCCGCCGCCGGACAACGGGATCGTCGGCTCGTCTGAGCCCGGCATCGTGACCACCCCCGATGGTTGGGTGCTGACCGTCGCGGCGGCCAACG
>NZ_JBOGDD010001331.1:0-19522 GCF_050701675.1 Mycobacterium sp.
GCGTGGTTCCGCTCACGGCGGCGGTGAGGTAGCAGTACGCGAAGACGTGGCTCTGCGTCGCCATCCGCTTCATCTGGACCACGATCACCATGAAGAACGGCAGGAGCATGACGCCGCACAGATTGAACGTGATCATGCTGAATCGCACCGCCGCGGCATGCTCGCGATAGAACGAGGCGACCTGTTCGGCGCTGCTGCTCGGCGTGAGCGGTGGGATCAGACCCGGAAACACGACGAAGGCCAGGAGCAGCACTGCGCCGAAGACCGGGGCCATCCAGAGGCTGATCAGCTGGGTCTTGATGCTCGCGGTCTTGGGCAGATCCTCGGCCTCGGCAAGTATCTGCATCGCTCCCCGTCCCTGAGTCACTCGAGCCCGCCCCTAGCCGTTCGGCTACTTGGCGATGGTAGCCGAACGGTGTGACCCGCGCCATAGCCGGATCGCGGGTGTGACGTCAGCGGCTGTGTGGCAGCCGGACCACCTGCACGAAGAACTCGTCGATTTGGCGAACCGCGCTCATGAACTGGTCGAGGTCCACCGGCTTGGTGACGTAGGCGTTGGCGTGCAACTTGTAGCTGCGCAGGATGTCCTCCTCCGCCGCGGAGGTCGTGAGCACGACGATCGGAATGTGGTTGAGGTCGGGGTCGGTCTTGATCTTCTCGAGCAGCTGCCTGCCGTCGTACTTCGGCAGGTTCAGATCGAGCAGAATCAGGTCGGGGGTGGGGGCGTCTGCGTAGGCGCCGCGCTTGTACAGGAAGTCAAGACCTTCCTCGCCGTCGTGCGCGACGTGGAGCTTGTTCTTGATCTTGTTGTACTGGAACGCTTCCCGCGTGATGAGTTCGTCTCCGGGATCGTCCTCGACCAGGAGTACGTCGATGGCTCGACCGGCTGGCGTCATGGTGTTCCTTTCTCAAATGCCGCGGGCTCGTCATCCGCTGCGGTGCTGGGTGCTACGGGCTTCAGGATTGGCAGGGTGAAGCGGAACCGGGTTCCCTCGGTGTAGGACGTGTCGATCCAGATGGCGCCACCGTGGTGTTCGACGATCTTCTTGCACAATGCGAGTCCGATGCCCGTTCCGCCGTAGGCGTCGCGGCCGTGCAGTCGCTGAAAGATCACGAACACCTTGTCGACGAACTCTGGCGCGATGCCGATGCCGTTGTCCGACAGGGTGAACAGCCACCCCGTGTCGTCGGTGCCAGGTTCGCACTCGATCACGATCTGTGGTGCCCTATCCTCGCGCCGGAACTTCATCGCGTTGCCGATCAGGTTCTGCCACAGCATCGCCAGGAGCGTGGGGTCGCCGAGGACGCGGGGGAGATGCCCACCGGCGCGGACGATCTCGGCGCCGGACTCCTCGACCGCGACGGCGAGGTTGCCCAGTGCGGCGTCCAGCGCGGTGTCGAGGTCGACTTCGGTTTCCGCGGAGTTGAGCCGACCGACGCGCGAGAAGGTGAGGAGGTCGTTGATGAGCACCTGCATGCGCTTGGCGCCGTCGACCGCGAAGTCGATGTACTCGATGCCGCGCTCGTCGAGTTTGTCGCGGTAGCGCTTCTCGAGCAGTTGGCAGAACGCGGTGACCTTTCGCAGTGGTTCCTGCAGATCGTGCGACGCGACGTAGGCGAACTGCTCCAGCTCGGCGTTCGACCGGCGGAGTTCGACCGTCTGCTCGTCCAGCTGCGCGCCCGTTGCGCGGGTCGATTCGAGTTCGTCCACGATCCGCTGCCGCATGTTCTCGACGTCGATCGCGATGGCGCGGATGTCCTTGGGGCCCTGCGGGATGATCCGCTCGCCGAAGCCGCCTTCGGTGATCCGCCGACAGGACGCGGCGAGCGACTCCAGCGGCCGCGTCACGGCGGCACGCATGACGATCAGCAAAGCGACTGCCGTCGCCAGAAGTGCCACGAAAACGCCGATCAAGACCACGTTGCGCCAGGTGCGGATGCCGTCGAGATTCGCGATGCCCGAGTCCCGCGCCTCGGTGAGATGTGCATTCTGCGCATCGAACATCCGGCGTATGCCGTCGAATTCGGCCTTGCCGCGATCGGCGAGCGTGGGGTTCACGATGGTCGGTGTGCCGGGGGTGGTGCCGGCGATCAGCGGGTCGGCGAAGGACGCCCGCCAGGCGGCGGAGGCCCGTTCGATGGCGTCGAGGTCGTCGATGAGTGTGGGTCGCCCGCCGGCGGCTTGCCGAATGTCGTTGGCGGCAGTGGCTTCAGCGGTCTTGCCTTCGTCGTACGGGCCGAGGAACTGTGGGTCGGCGGATATGGCGTATCCGCGGACCGCCGTTTCCTGGTCGCGCAGGGCGGCCTGCAGTCGGTAGGCCGCCGAGCGCGAGGGCTGCACTTCGTCGATCAGCTGGTGGGACACGCGGTCGTAGCGGTTCAGCAGAACTGTGCCCGCAATGGCGCCGGCAAGCACCAGAACACCCATGATCGACAGCACCAGGGTCTGCCAGCCCTGCACGGTCAGCGGCGACTGGCTTCGCGGAGTTGCCGTCCCGTCCGCGGTCGGTGACACCGGCGTCTCGGTGGTCAACGGTCCGTTCGCTCCACCCGCACCACGGCGATGTCGTCGCTGAGCCCGCCGTGCCGCTTCGCAAGGTCCTCGGCCCCGTCGATGATCGCCTCGACGAACGCCGAACCGGGAAGGCCTGCGTGCAACCGCGCCAAGGCGAGGAGCCCGTCCTCGCCGAGCCGCTCGTTGCCCGCCCCGGAGTGCCCCTCGAACAGTCCGTCGGTCAGCAGCAACAGAGCGTGTCCGCGGGGCAACTCCAGCTCGGTCAGCGGCCAGTCCGGGCTGCCGAGGCCGAGCGCCGGGCCTGCGGGCGGTTCGAGCCACTCCACGGTGCCGGGACCGTGCAACAACATGCCGGGATGGCCGGCGCGGACCGCCGTGAAGCTGAGGTCGTCGGGGGAGAGCGCGATGCTGAGCACCGTCGCGAAGATCCCGCGCCCCGTACTCTCGGCGCGAAGGATCCGTTCCAGCTGGCGCATCCGCTCATTGTCACGCAGGCCCGCGAAGGTGAGTGCCCGCCAACCGATTCGGAGGGCGACACCGAGGGCCGCCTCGTCAGGGCCGTGCCCGGACACGTCGCCGACCATGACGTGGACGGTGCGGTCGGGGGTCTGCACGAAATCGTAGAAGTCGCCGCCGAGCAGTGCGTTCTCGCGACTCGGCCGATACTGGGCGACGATGTCCACGCCCGGATTCTCGAGAAGCAGAGGTGACGGCAGGAGTCCGCGCTCGAGACGCGAATTCTCCTGCGCCCGATGCTCGCTGGCGCGGAGATCGGCCGAGGTGAGCTCCGCGCGCTTGCGTTCGATCGCGTACAGCAGCGCCCGCCGCAGCATGTCGGCTTCGACGCGGCCCTTGACCAGGTAGTCCTGGGCGCCGGAGGCGAGGGCCGAGACGCCGAAGTGCTCGTCGTTGAGCCCGGTCAGTACGACGATCGGGATGTCCGGGTCACACTTGGCGACGCGATCGAGCGCGGCGATTCCGTTGGCGTCGGGCAGATTGAGGTCGAGCAGCACACAGTCCGGCCGCGCCAGGGCCAGTTCTCGTTCCGCGTCCGCCATCGACCGCGCCCACGCCAGGTCGATGTCGATGTCGGCGTCCGCGACCAGTGCCTCGACGAGAAGTGCGTCCCCGCGGTCGTCCTCGACGAGCAACAGGGACAACGGTCGCGTCTGTGCAGCGACGCCGACGCCGGCCGTCGGGTCGGGGCCACGCAGGGCGCCCATGGGCAAGCACATCCTTTGAACATCGCATCAACCAACCAGCGCGCTGCCCATGCTTGACAGTCATCCGACAGTACCGGGGTGCCATGAGGCGACGTCGAACTATCGCAGGATGCCGCTTGTCGTGCGCGACGGGAGCGAACTAGGAGCGCAGGGCGGCCATGGCCTCGTCGACCGTGGCGTAAAGGGCCAGGAACTCGTCGAGTTTGGTGAGTTGGATGGGGCGTGCCGTCACCGGTCCGCTGGCCACCACCGCGAACTTACCCGCGCCGCCGACCCTTTCGTGGGTCTCGGCAAGGATCCGCAAGCCGACGGATGCAAGGAACGACACGGCAGTCAGATCGATGATCAGTCCCGACGGGCGATCCTCGATCAATTGCGTCAGAAGCTCTTCCAGCGGTGGCGCGGTGGCGAGATCCACCACACCGTCCACCGCCAACACGGTGATCCCGTCTCGAGGCTCGACCGAGGTGGAGATCGCATCGGCTGCTGACAACGGCCATCCCTCCCTAAAGCGCCATGGCTCGGCGCGCACGCGGTGCGACACGATGAGCGTAGTGCTCTCGACGAAGGCTGGACATCAACGAGTCGGCGGCTCTCGCGTCACCACTCAGGCTAATGTCAAGATCGGCGACTCGCCGAGGGGGTGGGCGTCGGCGGGAGTGCACATGTCAGACGATGTGATGACGGACCAGCCGGTCTCGGCCGAGGGACTGCTGCCCCAGCTGGTCAAACACCTGCGCTTCAACCGGACGGCCTTGCGCGAGGAGTGGGCGCGCCGGATCACCGAGGCGCAGCTGCTGACGGCGATGACACCAGAAGAGCTCTTCTCCGAGGCGACCGCGGTCTACGACAACTACGTCGAGGTGCTCGAGACGGGCAGCGTGGAGGCGCTCCAGGCATACGCGCGCGACCTGTCGGAACGCATCATTCCGCGTGGCGTCGAGACCGACGAGGTGCTCGGCATCGTGCTGCTGCTCCGCGACGTCCTGGCCCGGTCCCTCTTCGAGAAGTACCAGACCGACTTCGACCTCCTCAACCGCGTGCTCGACGCCTATGAGCCCGCGGCCAACCGGATCGCCAACACCGTGGGCGTCAGCTTCGTTCAGGAGCGCGAGCGAATCATCCGGCAGCAGCAGGAGGCCATCCGGGAGCTCTCCACCCCGGTTCTCCAGGTGCGCGAGCGGCTGTTGATCCTTCCGATCATCGGCGTCCTGGACAGCCCCCGCGCACGGCAGCTGACCGAACAGCTGCTCCGCGCGATCCGCGCCAACCGTGCCAAGGTCGTCGTCATCGACATCACCGGCGTGCCCACGATCGACTCGACGGTGGCCAACCACCTGGTGCAGACAGTCGAGGCGTCCGGGCTCATGGGCGCCAACGTCATCATCACCGGGCTGTCCTCAGACATCGCGTTGACCCTGGTGACCATTGGGCTGGACCTGTCCAAGATGAATGCCGTCGGCGACCTGCAGGGCGGCATCGAGGAGGCCGAGCGGCTCCTCGGCTACGAGGTCACCCGCGCGGGCGACTAGGCCGGCCGAGCGACGGATTCCGATGCCAGTACCGATCCTCAAACAGGGGACCATCCTCATCGCGACGGTGCAGGCCGCCCTGACGGACTCCGACACCGTGAGGCTCCGTCAGGATCTGATGGAGCAGGTCAGCCGGTTTCGGGCGCGCGGAATCATCGTGGACGTGACGGCGATCGACGTGATGGATTCGTATGCGGCGCGGTCGCTTCGCACGATCGCCCACATGACCCGCCTGCGCGGGGCCGACACCGTCATCGTGGGCCTGCAACCCGAGGTGGCCTTCACGATGGTGCAGCTCGGGCTGGTCTTCGACGGGATGCACACCGCACTGGACCTCGAGGAAGGCCTTGCGCTGCTCAACCCGAAACCGGCACCGCACCGAAGACCGACGAACAGGCGAGATGGTGCCGACTGAGTTGCCGGACCTCGTCGTCGACGTCAGGGATTCCGACGACATCGTCACGGCACGGCAGGCGGGGCACCATCTCGCGCGCGAACTCGGCTTTTCGCTGACCGACGTCACGATGATCGCGACGGCGATCTCGGAGATCGCCAGGAACATCACCAGTTATGCAGGGCGCGGCGAGATCCGGGTGAACGTGCAGGACCGGGAAGGTCGCCGGGCACTGGTGGTACGCGCGGACGACGAGGGACCCGGAATCGCCGACGTCGACCGGGCGATGGAGGAGGGTTACTCCACCGCCCGCGGCCTCGGACTCGGGCTGCCAGGTGCCCGCAGGCTGATGGACGGCCTGATCGTCGACTCGGAGCCCGGACGCGGCACGACCATCGAGATGTGGAAGTGGACACCGGAGCAGTGAACGGACGCCATGCCACCGACGAGGGACGGTTCGGGCCCATCGAATGGGCGATCGCGGCGCGCCCGCTGCCAGGCCAGGCCACGTCCGGTGACGAAGCCGTCGCCGTCGAAGTCGACGCCACGGCATTGTTTGGCGTCGTCGACGGCCTGGGACACGGACCCGACGCGGCGTTGGCGGCGGCGCGCGCCACCGAGGTGATCTCCCAGCACGCCGAGGAGTCACTCGAGGACCTGATCGGCGCCTGCCATCGCGAGTTGGCCACCACGCGCGGCGCCGCAATGACGCTGGCGCGGATCGACTTCGCGGCCAACGTCCTGCACTGGGTCGGCGTCGGCAACGTCACCGCGGCCCTCGTCTCGAGGGCGTCGAGCGGTCTCGAGACCAGCTCCTTCGTCCGGCTCGCCAACGGCATCGTCGGCTTTGGAGTCCCCCGCATCCCCGCTCCCGAAGCCGTCGAGATGCGCCCGGGGCACCTGCTCGTCGTGGCCACCGACGGCATCACCGAGGACCACCTCGACGCACTCGACTTCGCAGATCCAGCGAATGCGATTGCAAATCGCATTCTGGGGGAACACACGCGCGTGACCGATGACGCGCTGGTCCTGGTTGCCCGCCACAGGGGCACGACCTGATGCCGGATGGCGACTTTTCTGAGTGCTACGCCGCAGCGCTGCGTCACTACCTGAGCGACGGCGGCGAGGCGAGCCTCGCGGTCGGTCACGACCTGGGCCGCAGGGCATTGCGGGAGCGGCTCAGCATGATGGAGATCGTCGAAGGCCACTTCCGAGTCGTCGAGGAGACGGCGGTCGACTCTGGGGCTGGGGTGCACGCGACGGCCCTGCAGTTCCTGCTTCAGGCGCTGGCGACCTTCGACATCGCCACCCGCGGCTTTCTCGACGGCACCAAGCGCTACCAGCAGCAACGGGCCAGGGCCGACGACCTCGAAGACCGTGACGCGTTCCGCAGCGCGCTGGTCAACTCCCTGCAGGAAGGGTTCTTCGTCGTCGACCACGAAGGCACCATCGTCGAGGTCAACGAGGCCTTCGCCACCATCACCGGCTGCGGTCTCGAAGACCTGCCGTACCGCTGGCCCTACCCGTTTCTGGTCGACGAGACGGAGGCCGCGCATCAACTCGCCCGGTTGGTGCGCGAGGGCAGTCTCGAGTCCGAGACGCCGATCAGGCACCGCGACGGCCGCATCTCGTGGGCCGCGGTGAGCATCAACTCGGTCACCGAGGAGGGCGATGACAGCGGCGCCTACGTCGGCACCATTCGGGACGTCACGACCGAGCGTTCCGCCGAGGTGCGCCGCAGAGCCGTCGTCCGACTCGCCACGGCGCTGGGTGTCGCCACCAGCGTCGCGGAGGTGCTCGACATCCTGCTGGCCGTGGTGGCCGCTTCCATCGAGGTGCAGCGGGTGGTCGCCGTGATGTGGACGCAGGCGAGCTCGGACCCGGCGGTCCGGGTGGCAGGCACACCAGGGGTGGCCGGCTGGCGCGACCTCGATCCGCGTCTGCGAAGCGCTTTCTCCGGCGCGCGAGACTGGCCACCGTTGGCCGTCGAGGCCGTGGAGGCTGTCGGGACCCCGGACGGGTCCGGCCGAACGGCGGGGCTGTCGGGGGGGATGATGACGGTGCTGTCCGGCGCTGAGGTGGTGCTGTGGTTCGAATACCCCGAACCCAGGGTGACGAGCGGCGAGGACCGCATTCTGGTGGCTGCCCTGATCGGGCACCTCAGCCTCGCCGTACAGCACGTCCGCCAGTTCGAGATCGCCAGAGAGGCGTCGCTGACTCTGCAGCGCACCATGATGCCCACCACGAAGCCGCCGGTGGGGTTCGCGGTCCGCTACGAGCCCGCCGTCTCGCCGCTGGAGATCGGTGGCGACTGGTACGACGTGCTCGACATCGGCGACCACCAGATCGGTGTCGTCGTCGGTGACTGTGTGGGAAGCGGACTTTCGGCTGCGGCCGTCATGGGACAGCTACGCAGTTCGGCCCGTGTCCTGCTGATCAACGGCACCGCCCCCGCTCGACTGCTCGACGAACTCGATTCGGCCGCGGCGCTCATCCCTGGCGCCTACTGCACCACCGTCTTCGTCTGCACCATCGACACCGATACCGGTCAGATGAGGTACAGCAGCGCCGGCCACATCCCGGCGCTGCTCGCGGCGCCGGGCGTGCTGCCGGAAGCGCTGACCGGAGCCACGTCCGTGCCGCTGGCCGTGCAGAAGACGGGCGCACGCCCCGAGGCTTCGAAGTCCCTTCCGCCGGGGTCGACCCTGATGCTGTACACCGACGGGCTGGTGGAGCGTCGAGACAGCCTGATCGACAACGGAATTCAACGCGCAGGCCGGGTGCTCGCCGATATGATCGAGTTCCCGGCCGAAGCCGTTGCCGACACCGTACTGAGTGAATTGGCGCCGTCGGAGGGCTTCGACGACGACGTCGCGATCGTCGTCTACCGCAGGCCGCCTGCTCCGCTACGGATCGGGGTGCTGGCCACACCCGACCAGTTGAGCGACATCAGGGGCCAACTCGGCGGCTGGTTGCGGGCAACCGGCATCCCCGACCGCCTCGCCGGGGACATCGTGCTGGTCGTGAACGAAGCGTGCACCAACAGCATCGAGCACGGTTATCGCGCCACGGCGCCGGGCCGGATGCTCGTCGACGTCGAAGCGAAGGGACGCGGGATCCGGATTCAGATCACCGATTTCGGCTCGTGGAAGCTACCGGATGCCAATCCGCGGGCACGCGGTCGCGGCGTGCCGCTGATGCGCGCGGTGAGCGCTGACGTCACCCTCGACGGCACGTCGACCGGCACCACGGTGACGATGAACTTCGAGCTCGTCTGACTCAGGGCACGCCGAGCGCGAGGACGGCCGCGTCGTCCTCCACGCCGGCCCCCAGTTCTTCGATGAGTGCCTTCATTGCCGCCACGACTTGCATTGCACTGCACGGTGATTGCGTCGCGGCGAACCGCAGGAGTGCGCCGTCGTCGTCGAAGCGTTCCCGCCCGGTGCCAGTGCGTGCCTCGGTGAAGCCGTCGGTGTAGAGCACCAGGGTGTCGCCCGCCGACAACGAGATCTTGGCCGACGAGAACGTCGGCTCGGCGAACAGTCCGACGGCCTGTCCGCCCTCCGTCGGCACGTAGCCGGCGGTGCCGTCACCGGCGAGCAGCAGCGGGGGAGGGTGCCCGCCGCTGGCGACCTCTATGTCGAATCCAGTTGCGTGCCTGCTGATCACCCCGAACAGCACGGTGCAGAACCAGTCGTGTTCAGCATAGGTGTCCTGTTTCAGGACACTGTCGAGGGTGTGCAGGACCCCGACGGGATGATCGTCGTTGACCGCCGCCGCGCGCAGGGTGTAGCGGGTCAGTGACGTCAACGTGGCGGCCGCGACGCCCTTTCCGCAGACATCGCCGAGGAAGAAGCCGTATCTGTCCTGGGACAGCGGGAACAGGTCGTAGAAGTCGCCGCCCACGTCACCGGCGGAGGGGCTGTGGTAGAGCGCGGCGGCGTCCAGGCCCGCCGGCGGCGACAGCGACGGCGGCAGGAGCGAATACTGAAGTGTCTCTGCCAAACTCACTGCTCGGCCGCGCTCGTCCTCGGCTCGTTGGCGCTCCTCCAGGAGCTCTCGTTCGTAGGAACGTCGATCGGAGGCATCGCTGGCGATGACGCGGATGAGAACGGGGTTTTCGTCGGCATCGAGCTTGACGCTCGCAGTGACCAGAACCGGGATTCGTCGGCCGTCGGACGCGACCAGGTCGACCGTGATGCCACCGAGTCTGCCCGACGCGAGCAGCATGGGCCCGAAGTGCGTCTCGTAGTGGATGCGACCGCCCTTGGTGAGGAGATCGGCGAAGGGCATGCCGAGCATCGACTCCCGTGGGTGACCGAGCCACGTCGCCATCGTGGCGTTCACCGCCGTGATCGCACCGCCGGGGTCGGCGAGGAGGTACCCGCACGGCGCGTTGTCGAACGCATCGCGCAGACTCTCCAGCTCGTCGGTCACGGACGACCCGCGAACGCGGCGATGGCCGCCGCGGTGTCGTCGGGAGCGCTCAGCTGGGGGCAGTGACCGGTGGCCTCGATCGTGACCAGGTGGCTGCCAGGGACGTGCCGATGGGTGTATTCGCCGACCGTACGCGGGGCCAGGGTGTCGTGCGCGCATTCGATGATCAAGGCGGGCACGCCGACGCGGCTGAGATCGTCGCGGTTGTCCGACAGGAAGGTGGTGCGGGCGAACACCCGCGCCTTGGCGGGATCGTTGCGGCAGAACGCATCCGTGAGTTCCTGTTCGAGCTCGGGGCGGTCGGGCGTGCCCATGATCGTCGGCGCCATGGCCCGCGACCAGCCGAGGTAGTTGCTGTCCATCGATTCGAGCAGTTCGTCGATGTCGGCAGCCGAGAACCCACCGGTGTAGCCGTCGTGGTCCAGGTAGCACGGTGACGGGGTCAGCAACACCAACTTTGCGAACCGGCTGGGATCGGCGGCCACCGCGAGCACGCCCATCATCGCGGCAACGGAGTGTCCGACGAAGACCACGTCGGACAAGTCGAGTTCGGTGACCAGTTCGGCGATGTCCTCGGCATAGGCGTGAAGCGACGAGTAGCGGTCTGCGTCCCAGGCGCCGGGATCGGACCGACCGGATCCGACGTGGTCGAAAAGGACGAGCCGGAAGTCCTGCCGCAAACGCGGGACGACGAGGCGCCACAGATTCTGGTCGCACCCGAATCCGTGCGCCAACATGATCGTCGTCCCCGACTCCACCCCGGCGAACGTCACGTGGTTTCTGATGCGTACGTCCACAGGCGCATCTTCCCACCACTCGGCGGCGGCGATGGTGCGCATCGGCGAACGTCGATCAGGCCCGTTGGCTCGCAGCCCACCGTCCGATCAGTGAGTCCTCGAGGTGATCCACCAGGTCGAGTGGGTTCTCGAAGACGGCGACCGCGCCCTCGGCGAAGAGCAGTCGGCGATCGATCCCCCCACTCTCGAGGCAGATGCACGACACCCCGGCGCGGGCCGCGGCACGGATGTCCCACACGGTGTCGCCGACGAACACGGCCCGATCGGCCTCGACACCGGCCTTCTTCAGTGCCACCTCGACGATGTCGGGCTCGGGTTTCGCGGTCTCGACGTCTTCCGACGACGTGATCGCCGAGACGATGTCGTCTCTGTCGAGCACCCTGCGCAATTCCTTGAGCTCGTCCTCCGGGGCGGAGGTCGCCAACACCACCTGCAGGCCCGACGCTGCGACCACGTCGAGGAGGCGAAGCGCGCCCGAGAGCGGTCTGAGCAGGCCGGTACCTTCCCGGTAGTAGCGGGAGTGCAGCGCCTTCAGGCGATCGGAGACGTCGTCGGGAAGGTTCGGCACCAGTTCGTCGAGCAGCTCCGAACCGTCCATGCCGATGCGACGGTGGATGCGCCACGACTCGACGTCCATGCCCAGTTCGTCGAACGCACGATGCCAGGCGTGGACGTGGAGGTAATTGGAGTCGACCAACGTGCCATCGATGTCGAACAACACTGCCGCTGCGGTCATTACGACGGAGTTCCCCCTGCTGTGCTGGCGAAACCGTGCTGGCTGCGAGATTCCACCATGGGAATCCGACGACTAGACCACGCTTGAGTCAGTCGCGGTGGGCACCGGTTTCGCCCGCGCCGAAGTCGTCGTCAGAGCGCTGCTCGACATGGGCCCCTCGGCCGTTCCCGTCGGCTACTTCCGACTTGCTGCCCGACTTGTTCTCGGGGTCATCAGTCGTTTCCTTGCGGTGTCGTCCTGACATCGGCGTACCTCCTAGGTGCTAGGCGCAAGTTACCCCAATCGCTACCGCCGAATCACGCGGAAACGTTTCGCTGTGCCCGTCTCGGGGCACATGCATACCGACCACGGCGGTCACAGCAACCTAGTAGGAGGAATCGGCCTTGAAGCGCATGACGGTGATGACGAGCGTAGTGGCGGCGGGCGTGGCATTGAGCGCCCTCGTGAGTGGCTGCGGCGCAAAGGTCGAGGGGGGCGACACGAAGTGCAAGGACTACATCGCCGCGAACGACGCCGACCAGCAGACGGCGGTGTCGAAGATGTTGAAGGACGAGAAGGGAACCGACGCGGCCCAGCTGGAGATCACCGGGACGAAGCTGTCGGTTCAGACCTTCTGCAAGACCGCAGGCAAGGAAGACAGCAAGATCAAGGAAGCTCCGCATCTGTAGCACGCCGGCGAAACGATGAAGGACGGCGCTAGGGAACGCGTGATGACGATCGACCGGGCGGTGGTGGTGATCCCCGCGCACGACGAACGCGGCGATCTACCGCGGTGCCTGCACGCCGTCCTGGCCTCGGCTTCGGCGCTGCAGGTCCCCACGCTCGTCGTCGTCGTTCTCGATGCCTGCAGTGACGGAAGCGCCGACCTGGCATACGGATTCGGCGCCGACGTCCACTTCATCGAGGTCGACGTGAAGAACGTCGGGGCGACGCGCGCGGCCGGATTCGCCCATGCGCGAACCGTTTACAGTGCGCAGACGTCCGACGAATCGCGCATCTGGTTCGCCACCACCGACGCCGACAGCCGCGTTGGCGGCGAATGGCTGGTACGGCAAGTCAACGCCGACGCCGACATGGTGCTCGGCGTCGTCCACGTGACCAACTGGCGGCACTTCTCCGCCGCCGCGGTGAACCGCTACCTGGCCGCATACCGGGCGAAGTTTCGCCAGCGCGGCGCGGGACACGGTCACGTGCACGGAGCGAACATGGGCTTCCGTGCCGACGTCTACTGGGAGGAAGGCGGATTCGCCACCCTGGCCAGCGGGGAGGACGTCGACCTGGTGCGGCGCTTCGAGCTGAGCGGCCGTCGGATATGCCGGGACGCCCGCCTGTCGGTCGAGACGTCGGCCAGAAGCGAGGGGCGCGCGCCGCATGGATTCGCGGCGTACCTGCGCTCGGTGTCACGCGGCAGTGGTGTGTCGTGACGTCGGCGCTGGTCCGGCGGTGGCTGGAGGCAGGAGAACTTGACCTGCCCGCACCGGGTTCGGGCCGCACGGGCACCAGGTGGTGGAAGCTTGCCGCGTTCACGGAGAACGACGTCGTCGCAGGCAGGCTGGCGGAGGCGCACGCCGACGCTCTCGCGATCCTGGCCGAGCTCGACGGCCCGTCTGCCGAGGCGGGACAGCTGTGGGGGGTATGGGCCGCAGAGGCGCCGGAAGCGGTGGTCACGGTCAGCGAGGACGACGGCGGGGCGACGCTCGAGGGCACCAAGGCGTGGTGTTCGGGTGCAGGAATCTGCACCCACGCCCTGATCACCGCCAGGCGCCAGGACAACCGACGCGGGCTCTACGCGGTCGATCTGAGCCAGCCCGGGGTCACCGCTGCAGGCGAGAGCTGGCGCAATGCAGGCATGCGCGAGAGCGACACCCGTTCGGTTCGGTTGAGCGATGCGGTCGGCATCCCGGTCGGCAAGCCTGGCCAGTATCTGGCCAGGCCGGGCTTCTGGCACGGCGCCATCGGGGTGGCGGCATGCTGGCTCGGCGGTGCGCGCGGCGTGGCCGCGCCCCTCTATCGGGCCATCGCCGACAGGCGGGACGGACCCGCGGCGGACCCTCACGCACAAGCCCACCTCGGCGCCGTCGACGCCGCCCTCGCTGCCGCCGAGGCCATGCTGGTCTCCGCGGCGTGTTACGTCGATGCCGAGCCGCTTGGCGACCGGGCAGAGCTCATCGCGCGCCGGGTCAGGGCCGTCGTCGAAAGGGCCGTCGACGAGTCGATCACCAGGACCGGCCGAGCTCTCGGACCTGGCCCCCTGGTGTTGGACGCGCGGCACGCCCAGCGCGTCGCCGACCTCACGATCTACGTGCGGCAGAGCCACGCCGAGCGTGACCTGGCCGCGCTGGGAAGAGCGGCGGCAAAGTGACCACGACGGCGGCGGGGAACGGCGCCAGGTTCGCCGCGCAGCCGATCGAGGGTGGTGGCACCTCGGCGGCCGACTGGCGCGGGTGGGGGCGCGAATTCCCTGCCTTGGACCTCGCCGAGTGCCCGGCGCTGATCGTCGTCGCGCCCCACCCCGACGACGAGACGCTGGGATTCGGAGCGACGGCGTCCACCCTGGCGGCGCGCGGCGTCGACGTCCGCGTCGTCTCCGTCAGTGACGGGGGCGGCGCCGTTCCTGGGCTCTCGCCCATGGAACGCGCCAGGCTCGAGCGCGACCGACGCATGGAGCTTCGGCGGGCCACCACGACCCTCGGGCTGGGCGAGCCGATCTGCCTTGGTCTTCCCGACGGCGAGCTGTCCGCCCATGAAGACGAGCTTGCCCGGCTGCTCGCGGACCTGCTGGCTTCGGGGCCCGAGGGCACCTGGTGTGGGGCGACGTGGCGTGGCGATGGTCATCCCGACCACGAGGCGGTCGGCCGGGCGGCGGCCGCCGCGGTCGAACAGACCGATTCGACGCTGCTGGAGTACCCGGTGTGGATGTGGCACTGGGCCCGCCCGGACGACGCCGACGTGCCGTGGCACAGAATGTCGACGTCACCCGTCGGCAGGGGAGCCATGGCGCGCAAGCGACGGGCGACGACCGCCTTCGAAACCCAACTGAGCCCCTACGGGCTGGGCAACGACGTCACCTTGCCGCCCTTCGTGATTCAGCGACTGTTCGCGGTCGGTGAAGCGGTGTTTCGCTGATGTCCCGCCTGCCCGACGAGTACTTCGAAGACCTCTATGCGACGGCACGAGACCCGTGGCGGCTCGCGGAGCGGTGGTACGAGGAGCGCAAGTACGCCATCACGATGGCGATGCTGCCGAGCAGGGCCTACCGGCACGCGTTCGAGCCGGGTTGTTCGATCGGCGTGCTCACCGAGAAGCTGATCACCCGTTGCGACCGGGTCACGTCGTGCGACGTGGCGCAGGCGGCACTCGACGCCACTCGGGACAGGGTCGGCGAGCGCGAGGGTCTCGTGCTGCGGCGGGTGTCCCTGGACGCGGAGTGGCCGGCCGAGGACTTCGACCTCGTCGTGCTCTCCGAGGTGGCGTACTACCTGCATGCCGACACCCTGCGCCGGGTACTCGACCGCGAGTGCGCCCGCCTCGCGACGGGTACGACGGTGGTGGCGGCGCACTGGCGGTACGCGGTGGACGACTATCCGCTCTCGGGGGATGAGGCCAACGCACTGATCGCCGCGACGGCCGAGCTGACCGGACTGGCCCACTACGTCGACGACGACGTCGTCATCGACGTCATGGTCAAGGGGCCAACGGAGTCCGTCGCCCTTCGCGGTGACGTGCCCGGTGCGACTGCCCGATAGCTGATCGAGCGCATCAAGCGGTGGTGCGTTGTTCGAGCAGGGCCATCAAGGCTCTGACGAAGGGCGAGGGATCCACGTCGCCTCGCACGGCCAGCTGCTGGTTGTAGCCGATGCTGACGGCGACGAACGCTTCGGTGTTTCGCTCGATGTCGCACGTGGGAAGGTCTCTCTTCATCAACTCGGCCACCGCCGCGCGCAACGCAGACATCTGGCGATTGACGATCGTCGCCAGGGCCGGGGACAGTGCGGCTTCGGCGTAGATCTGGGCTACCAACCGAGCGTGCCCCTTCTCGCGAGCCAGGGTGCGGACGTGTTCGAGGAACGCACTGACGGAGTCATGTGTGAGTGCCTCCGGGAGCGCTGCGCTGCCTTGCTCGCAGACGGCGATCACGAGCTCGTCCTTACTGGCGAAGTACCGATAGATCGCGCCCGTGGAGAGTCCGGATTCGACGACGATGTCCGCCATGGACGTGCGGGCGAAGCCGTGACTGGCGAATCGGGCGCGGGCGGCCTCGACGATCTGCAGTCGGCGTGCGTCCAGGTGTGCCTGGCCTACCTTCGGCATAAAGAATGATCCTTCGTTTTATTTGGTACCGTCGGCAGCCTACCGCGCGACCACTGACCAGGAGCCGTCATGCATTACCAAACCTTCGGACGACGAACCGGATTACGCGTCTCGGAATACGCGCTGGGCACAGCAAGTTTCGGCACTTCCGGGGCCAGCGCAGGGGCGGCCGCGTCGCGTGCGATGTTCGATGCCTACGTGGCGGCCGGCGGTACCACCTTCGACACCTCCAACGTCTATCAAGGCGGTGAGGCCGAAACCATCCTCGGTGAGCTGATCGGGCGCGACCGCGACGACTTCGTGGTCATCACCAAGTACAGCGGGACGAGGCAGAACCAGCCCCGCCCCGGCACGACCGGTAACAGCCGCAAGACCATGGTCCGCTCCCTCGAGGCGAGTCTGGTCCGTCTCCAGACCGACTTCGTCGACGTCTTCATGCCGCACTTCCCCGACGGGGTCACCCCGATCGACGAAGTCCTGACCGCACTCGACGACCTGGTCCGATCCGGCAAGGTCCTGCACGGCGGACTGTCCAACTTTCCCGCCTGGCGGATCGCCGGTGCCGCGACCCGGGCAGAGCTGCGCGAGCTGGCCCCGGTGACCGGCATCGAAACCGAATACAGCCTCGCCGAACGCTCTGCCGACCGGGAACTGCTGCCGATGGCGCAGGCTTACGGCCTTGGCGTCCTGCTGTATTCCCCGTTGGCCGGCGGCCTGCTGACCGGCAAGTATCGGCGGGGTGAAACGGGTCGGCTGAGCGCCCGTGGCGGCGCTGCGGAAGACAACGCACAACAGATCGCGGTGGTCGACACTGTGCTGGCGATCGCCGCCGAACTCGACAGCACTGCGGTTCAGGTGTCCTTGGCCTGGTTGCGTCGCCGGGCCCTGATCGCTTCGACGGCCCTGATCCCGATCATCGGGCCACGCTCGCAGGCCCACCTGACGGAATATCTGCGCTCGGTTGAGCTGGAACTCGACGACGACCAGTACCGACGACTGGAAGAGGTCAGCGTCATCCGGCGGCTGGGACCGCCGCACGATGACGTCATTGCCGCCCTGAATAGTGGCTTCGACGGCGACCGAACCCTTCTGCGCCAAGCGTCACCGATTCCCGTGATCTGACTACCGATGGCGCGGTGTCGCAGGACGGCCGGTGCGACCGACCGTTTGCCCGTCCGCTCGACGGGGCATCTCTACAGCCCCAACGTGTGAAGGTGGTGGACATGCCCAACTCGTCGATCAAGAACGAGGACATGTACGAGGACCTGCGAAAGCAAGGCAATTCAAAGGAGAAGTCGGCCCGCATCTCGAATGCCGCGGCCGCCCGCGGAAAGTCGGCGGTCGGCAAGAAGGGCGGCGAGGCGGGCACCTACGACGACTGGACGGTGGCCGAATTGAAGAAGCGCGCCAAGGAACTCGGTCTGTCCGGCTACTCCAGACTCACCAAGGACAAGTTGATCTCGGAACTGCGCAACCACTGAGCCTGGGACACGGGCCAGGGACATGGACGTCGACCATCCGGAGGACGACCAGCGCTGGGATCGCGACGCCCGGTCGGAGACCGAGACCGAACGGCTGGACCGCAACTGGTCGAACCTTCTCCAGGAGTTGCGGGTCGTACAGACCGGCGTCCAACTGTTGACCGGCTTCCTGCTGACCCTGCCCTTCCAGCAGCGTTTCGACATCCTGGACGCCGACATGCGCGTGCTGTACCTGATCACCGTGGGCTGTTCGGTGGCCGCGACCGTGCTGCTGATCGCGCCCGTCGGCATCCACCGCATTCTCTTCCGTCAACGTCGGCTGATGGCGTTGGTATCGGCTGCGCACCGGCTGGCCTATGCCGGCCTGCTGTTGCTCGGATTGGCGCTGGTCGGAATGACGGTGATCGTCTTCGACGCCGTATCGGGGCACGTGGCCGGCATCGCGGCCGGCGCCGTCGCACTGGCGGCCTTCACGGCATTCTGGGTGCTCATCCCGGTATGGATGCGCGTTTCTCGTAGCTGAGCGAGGGGTATCCTGGCGCCAGTCGAGCGGAAGTGAGAGCCGATCATGGCGTACAGGCACTTGAAGCGGGATGGCAAGACGTCACGGGTCGACGCCGTGATGGTCGTGATGCTGTTTGCCGTGGCCACGGCCGCCATCTCCGCCGCCATGGTCGTGCACGTCGTCTCCGGCGATGCGGCGGCGCGAAAACCCGCGGCCGTCACCGCCGTTCAACAGCCCATCAGCCAGGAGGGCAGGCTCGTCGCGGTGTCGCCCACCTCGATGACCGCCGAGAGTGCCGACGGATTCGCCCGCACCTACGTCATCGACTCGCAGACGAATGCCATCACCACGAAGGGCAGTCTGATCGGCGGCGCCGCAACGGCTTTCGCTGTCAACGACGAAGTCGCGATCGTCGGCGTCGTCCGCGACGGGACCGCGGTGGCCACCGCCGTCGCCCAAAAGCAGGTGAGCAACCTCAACGGCCCCCCGATGGACGGGGTCTGAATTCGGTGATGCCCGCCTTCCGATGACGTAACGTCGTCGACGTGGCGGGATCACTCACCGTCAGCGCCGACGAGCTGGCTGCCCTTGAGTTCTTCGCCGGGTGCCCGATCGAATCCCTTGGGCCGCTGGCCGCACGTCTGCGGCCACTGACTGCGCCGCCCGGTCAGGTGCTGATGCGCCAGGGCGAGCATGCGGATACCTTCCTGCTCATCGGAGCGGGACGAGCGCGAGTCACCCACACGGGCACCGACGGCGAGGTCATCGAGGTCGCGGTGACACCGGGTCTCATCGTCGGCGAGATCGCGCTGCTGCGCGACGTTCCGCGGACCGCGACGGTCACGGTGACCGACCGGCTGACCGGATGGGTCGGCGGCCGGGAGGCCATCGCGGCCATGCTCGACGTGCCGTTCATGATGGACAAGCTCGTCCGCACCGCACGCCAACGCCTCGCGGCCTTCGTGACCCCCATCGCGGTGACCATGCGCGACGGGACCGAACTTCACCTGCGGCCAGTGCTTCCCGGTGACAAGGAGCGCACCGCGCACGGGGCCGTCGAATTCTCCAGCGAGACGTTCTACCGACGGTTCCAGACGACGCGGTCGCCGACGGCGTCGCTCATGGCCTACCTGTTCGAGGTCGACTACGTCGATCACTTCGTCTGGGTGCTCACCGACGGCAGGGCCATCGACGCGCCGGTCGTCGCCGACGCCCGGTTCGTCAGGGAGCAGAGTCCCGCCGTCGCCGAAGTCGCCTTCATCGTCGGCGACGACTACCAGGGTCGCGGGATCGGCACCTTCCTGATGGAAGCGCTCGCGGTCGCGGCGCGCAGTGAGGGCATCCGTCGGTTCACGGCTCGCGTGTTGGCGGACAATGTCCCGATGCGAACCATTCTCGATCACTACGGCGCAACGTGGCAGCGTGACGAGCAGGGCGTGGTCACGACCGCGTTCGACGTCCCGCTGGTGCGGGATCTCTCGCTGTCGCCGGAGCTCTATCGCGAAATCCGTTCCGTTGCACGCCAAGTGGTCCGGGCGGTCGGGTGATGCAGGAAGCGGTGACCGCCCGCGGCCGGAGGCCGCCATTGAAC
>NZ_JBOGDD010001332.1:0-2014 GCF_050701675.1 Mycobacterium sp.
GATCACCACTGCCGCGATGACGTCGAGTTCGTAGCCGGTGGCGGCGCTCGGTGCGGAGGCATCCAGCCGCGAGGACAGCACGATCGCGCCGACGCCTGCCAGCAGCCCTGCGACGACGTACACCGCCGTGGTGGTCGATCGGACCCTGATGCCGGCCAGGCGAGCCACCTCGTGCCCGCCACCGATTGCATACAGGGAGCGGCCCGCCCGGCGGTAGCGCAGGAAGGCCCAACCGGCGACGTAGAGCGCCACCAATACCGCGACGGTGACGCTGATGAATCCGAAATACCTTGCGGTGGAGAGCTTGTAGAACCATTCGGGATAGCCGACGATCTGCTGACCATCGGTGATCAGGTTCCCAAGGCCACGCGCAACCGACATCATGGCCAGCGTTGCGATGAACGCGGGCAACCTGAACACGGTGACGCCGACGCCGTTGACGAAGCCGGCCAGTCCGCCGACGACGATTGCGGCGAGCATCGCGATCGGTAGTGGAACGCCGCCCTGGTGGGAGAGCCAACCCATGGTCATCGCCGAGAGTGCGAGAACGGCGCCGACGGACAGATCGATGCCACCGATGATGATCACGAAGGTGGCGCCGAGTGCGAGGATGCCAAGAACGGTCACCTGGTCGACGATGTTGGTGAAGTTGCGCGGTGTCAGGAAGTTTGGCGCCGTCACCGACAGGGCGACGATCAGGAGGAGAAGTCCTACGAACGCCCCTCCGGAACCGGCGAAGGCCCTGCTGGTGAGTTGACGAATGCCCTGCGGCTCGTCACCGACGGCCGCGGGCGTCGCGGTTGAAATTGCCATGTTTACTCCGATTCAGCGTCGTGGACTTGGCGGTACTGACGACCTAGTTCATGAACATCCCGCCGTCGATGTTGATCGCTTGGCCGGTGATGTACGTGGCGGCATCCGAAGCCAGGAAGAGCAGCAGGTTCGCAACGTCGGAGTGACTTGCCGCCCGACCCAGCGGGATGTTCGCTATCCACTCGTCGATCAGTTCTCCTGGCTTGTAGTCGCCGAGCCGAGAACCCCACTCGCGGTCGTTGTACTCCCACATCTCGGTCCGGACGATTCCCGGGCAGTAGGCGTTGACCCGGATGTTGTCCTTCGCGAGTTCCTTCGCCAGTGACTGGGTCAGTCCCATCACGCCGAACTTGCTTGCGGCATAGCCGGGGGTATAGATGAAGCCCTGCCGCGCTTGTCCGCTCGCGGCGTTGAGCACGCTGCCCCCGCCCGCCGCCCGGAGCAGCGGCGCCGCCTCCCGCGTCGCAAGGAACATGGCGGTCGTGTTGACGTCGAGCACCCGCTTGAAGTCGGCGACGCTGGTGTTCTCGAGATCGTTGATGGTGATGATGCCCGCGTTGTTGACCAGCGTGTCAAGGGATCCCCAGGTCCTGTCGATCGTCGCGAACGCGCTCACCATCTGCGATTCGTCGGTGACGTCGGCCTGCACGCCGTGCGCCTCGAACCCGGCGCCGGACAGTTCCGCTGCAGACTCCATGACGTGCTCGTCACGGTCGAGCAGGAACACCGATGCCCCGGACTCGGCGAATCCTCGGGCGATGGCGTGCCCGATACCGCCCGCGGCCCCCGTCACCGCCACCCGACGCCCGGTGAAGTGACCCAGATAGAGGGCAGAGGCGATGTCATTCGGGGGCATTGCTACTCCTTTGGAAACACGACCCGTCCAGCTCGCCTACTGCATATTTAGGCAGTGCCGACTCAACTATCAGCTTAGTGTGCGAGACCGTCGGCGTGATGTCAATGACTCCGACCCATCATTTGTGACTGCCATCACGACGATCCCTCGGCGGCGACGGCTTCCTCACCGAGGGCGGTGTCCAGACCGGGTACGCCACCACCCTGTTCCACACCACCGCTTCATCGCACCGCCGGGTGGACCCAAACACGCAGCCGGACTGCAGCTTTCGTGCTACGGTGCGCACATCGCCGGCGACCGCTCGCAGACGGCGCCTGCCGAGTTCAGCCGTCCCCGCTCAGGCAC
>NZ_JBOGDD010001333.1:0-15647 GCF_050701675.1 Mycobacterium sp.
GCCCACGGCTACTGGTCGGCACGATCGGCCCGAAGACGGTACGCAGCGCAGCGGCGTGGGCCGACGGGCTGGCGGGGACGACCCTCGACCTCGACCTCGACAAGCAGAACGAGCTATTCGACGTAGCCCGCACCGCATGGACCGAAGCAGGCAAGGCGGCGCCGCACCTGGCCACGTCCTTCTGGTTCGCGATCGGTGACGGCGAGGGGCCACGCGCCCAGATGCACCACCATCTACGCCGCTACATGAACTGGATCCCCGCGGAGTTCGTCGATGCGATGGCGCCCACCACGGGGTGGGCGGGCACCGATGAAGAGCTGCTCGCCGTGCTGCGCGGATTCGAGGCCATCGGCACCGACGAAGTACACCTGATCCCGACGAGTTCGGACATCGACCAATTGCGCAGGGTGGCTGAAGTCGCCAACGCATTCGTCTGAGGTAGGGGTCATCGCATGAACCGGATCAAGGCCGCGCAGCAGGCACTGGCCGGCCGGCCGACACGTGTCTACCTTGAGATCGGCGTGTCACGCGGGACGGCGTTTCGGCAGATCACCGCCGAGGAGAAGATGGCCGTCGACCCGGTGTTCAAGCTCTCGGCGCGGACCCGCACGCGCGCTGCCGCGAACGCGAACGCCACCCACTACTTCGAGGTGACGAGCGAGGCCTTCTTCGCGAACGAGACGGCCTTCCTGGAGCAGCGCGGCATCGACGTCGCTCTCATCGATGGGCTCCACACCGGTTGGCAGGTCGTGCGCGACGTCGAAAACACGCTGCGCTATCTACGGAACGACGGTGTCATCTTCCTCCACGACTGCAACCCCACCCGGGCTCCGATGGCTTTCCCTGCGGCGTCGTACGCCGACTTTCGTGCTCGGAATCATTGGTGGGACATTGCCTGGAGCGGGGACGTCTGGAAGGCGATCGTCGAATTGCGCAGCACCCGGCATGACCTGCGAATCGCAGTGCTGAATTGCGACTATGGGGTGGGAATCATCCGAAAGGGGGCCTCGGATTCGGCTCTGTCGTACTCGGCGGAGCAAATCGAGGCTCTGACCTATGCCGATCTAGCTGCCGATCGCGACCGCCTGCTCAATCTGAAGCCGCCAGCGTATCTCGGCGAATTTCTCGCTGCAGAGCGCTGATCCATCTCGAGGTCCTTGGCAGGCGGCAGTGAACCGACCCGTTTTCGGCTCGCTGAGCACAATGCGCACAAGGCGGTTTTCGACCGTTGCGCGGGTTGTGCGCACAAGCGCGACTTCATTGCCGGATCTTCGTAACTTCGCAGGTAACCCCAGTAGGGGAACTACGAAGGACGGAGTTCGAAATGCTGATCTCGCTGCCGGCCATGCAGTTTCGCGGAGGGACGTCCAAGGGTGTGTACCTGCTGCGCGACGACCTGACCGCGTACGCCGATTCGCTGGACGCCGTGTTGTCAGCCCTCATGGGCGGCGCACCTCGGCAGCTCGATGGGCTCGGCGGTGACACCAGCACCACGAGCAAGGTCGCGATCGTCGGCCCGTCGGCCGAGGACGACATCGACGTGGATTACCTCTTCGCCCAGGTCGATCCGAAGTCCGGGACGGTCGACTGGACCCCCACCTGTGGCAACATTCTGGCCGGCGTCGGACCGTTCGCGATCGAGCGCGGCCTGGTTCCCATCACCGGCGAGACGACCGAGGTGCGCATCCGCTTGGTCAACACCGGTGCCCGCGTCGTGGCCACCATCGAGACGCCGAACGGCGCTGTCGAGTACGCCGGTGATCAGAGCATCGCCGGGGTCAGCGGCAGCGCCGCCCCGGTCCGGTTGACCTTCACCGGCTTCGCCGGCGGCACCACGGGGGCCTTGTTCCCCACGGGGAACCGAGTCGACCACGTCGACGGTGTGGAGGTCAGCTGCGTCGATGCCGGCGTGTGCGCCGTCATCATGCGGGCCGCCGACCTCGGGCTCACGGGTGGAGAGAGCCCCGCCGAACTCAACGCCGACGAAGCGGTGCTGCAGCGCGTCGAATTGATTCGCCGCAAGGCCGGCGAGCTGATGGGCATGGGCGACGTGAGCGGGCGGGTGGTTCCGAAGGTGATGCTGGTGTCCGCCTCCGAGGTCGCCGACATTCGGTCGCGGTATCTGGTTCCCACGTCGTGCCACCCGGCTCACGCCGTGACCGGCGCGATGAACCTGGCCTCCACGGTGTCGATCCCAGGCACCGTCGCACACGAATTTCTCGGTGCGACCGATGATTCCGCCGTCGGCATCGAGCACCCGGGCGGCGTGCTGAAGCTGGCCGTCACCATCGACGCCGACGCACCCGTCGGCGCCACCATCACCTCGACCACCCGAAAGTTGTTCGACGGAAATGCTTTCGTCGAATTCACCACGTCCGCGAAGGAGCGGTGAGCACCATGAAGAACTATTCGCGTTGGATCTCGGCTGCGGCCATCATCGTCGCGTTCGGAGCCCTCTTCGACCATGTCGGGTTGCCCGCAGGCTGGCTGATCGCCGGCATGCTCGGCGCCGCCGCAGTCGCGCTGGTGTCCCGGACTGAACTCACTCCGCCGGCCAAGGCGATGTCGGCCGCTCAAGGCGTCATCGGCGTCGTCGCGGTCGAGCCGCTGACCAAGCTGACGGGCTCGGACCTCGTCCACTTCGCCGGCTGCGCTGCCTTCTCGGTGGGCGTCACGCTGTCACTGAGCCTCGTCTTCGGATTGGCGCTGGCGCGGCTGGCGAAGGGCCTCGGCGCCGCGACGGCCAACCTGTCACTCATCGCCGGCGGCGCCAGCACGATCTCCAGCATGGCCCGCGAGCTCGGCGCCGACGAGCGCTACGTCGCGCTGTCACAGTACCTGCGCCTGACGATCGTGGTGCTCACCATGCCGATGGTTCTCGGCGCACTCGGCACACATGACTCCTCGCCGGGACTGGTTGCCGTGCATGATCATTGGAGCGTCGTCGGTCTGCTGACGATGGCGGCGCTGATAGTCGTCGCCGGGCGCGGCGCCAAGCTGTTGAAACTGCCGGCCCCATTCCTGCTGGGCCCGCTGGTCGTGACCGCGGTCCTGGCAATCGCTGACCCGTCGCTGGCGAGCTTGGTCAGCCCGACCTCGGTGATCACCGACGTCGCGTACGTGGTCATCGGGTGGCAGGCAGGCGGCGGTTTCGCCGTCGACGTGCTGCGCCGGTTCGTGCGACTGATCCCGCTGACGCTGGCCTTCATCGCGCTGACGATCGGCAGCTGCTTCGGCGTCGCGGTCGTGGTGAGCCATTGGGCCTCGGTGTCGCTCTCCGACGCCTACCTGGCGACCACCCCCGGCGGTATCTATGGGGTGCTGGCCATCGCCAACGAGGTTCACTCGGGGCCGATCGTGGTGAGCCTTCAGGTGCTACGACTGGTCACCATGGTGGCGGCGGCGGGGATGATTCCGAAGCTGATCGGATGGTCGGCCCGCCGCTCGTCCTCCCGCGCGGTGCCCGTCCCGCTGGCTGCATGATGACCCGTGTCAGCGGCTCGGCCGCTGTGGCCGTTCCGCGGCCGCGGTGAACTCCTGTTCCGGGCGCCCGGTGGTGCCGTACCGCAGCCCGATGGTCACCTCGCCGGAGGTGGCCAGCGTCGCGAGGTACCGCTGTGCGGTGGCCCGGGAGACTCCGATCGCCTCGGCAACCTCCGCTGCGGACATGGCGTGATCGGATTCGCCCAAGGCCTGCAGGACGAGCTTCTTGGTGGGGGATGGCGGTGCCGCGGACTGCGGCGCCGGCGGCAGCTTCGGTCGCAGGGCATCCAGCGCAGCGTCGATGGCGGCGGCGGTGAGGTTGCGGTTCGCGAGGATCTTGCGATATCGCGCGTAGCCGGCCAGCCGCGCGGCCAAGTCCGTCGGCTGGAACGGTTTCACCAGATAGCCCAGCGCGCCCGCTGCGACCGCCGCCCGCACGGTGTGCGGTTCGGTGGCGGCGGTGAGCATCATCGCGTCACCGTCGAGCTCGCGGACGAAGTCGACCCCCGACCCGTCCGGCAGGTATACGTCGACCAACGCGAGGTCCACGGGTCCGACCCTGCGAGCGGCCGCCAAGGTGTTCACCGTACCGGCGACGGTGAATCCCGGTAGCGCTTGGACGATTCCGGCGTGCATGTTGGCCACGCGGAAGTCGTCGTCGATCACGAGTACCGTTAGTTCTGCGGCGTCCACGCGGCATCCTCTCCGATCTGCTCCTCGACCATGACTCCCGGTAGCCGTGCGATGAACTCCGCACCGCACAGCCGGGCTTCGGCGTCTCCTACGCTCGACAGCCGTAGCTCACCGTCGAGGGCACGGCACAGCTGACGGGACAGTGCCAGCCCGATGCCACGGCCGCCGGGAATGCCGGAATCGGGTTTGGTGGTCGTGCCCTCGACGAAGAGCTGATCGACGAACTCGGCCCGGACTCCTGGCCCGCTGTCCGCCACGGTGATGAACAGCGTGGAGTTCTCCTGCAGGAGTTCGACTTCCACCTCCTTGACGTCACCAGCGGAATCACGGGTCGCGTCGATGGCGTTGTCGACCAGGTTGCCGAGCACGGTGGTGACATCGACCGGCAGCGCCAAACGGCCGTCGACCCAGGAGTTTTCGCCGATCGTGAGCGTGACGCCGGCCTCCCTGGCCCCCGCTGCCTTCGCGGCGAGGAAGGCCTGCAGGTACGGATCGCGCACCGCGTCGATCCCTGGCACCGCCGATCCCAGCGGCCCGGTACCAAGCAGCTCCTCAACGTACTGCGCCGCCTCTTCGGTGTGCCCGGCGTGGAGTAGCCCGTTGAGCAGGTGCAGCCGGTTGGCGAATTCATGGCGCTGAGCCCGCAGGACCGTGCTCATCAGCTGCACCGCGTCGAGCTGACGGGTCAGCGATTCCACGTCGGTGCGATCCCGCACCACCAGGACGGTGCCCAGATCGCGCCCCTCGCGGTCGACCGGTCGGGCCGAGACGACGACGATGCGTTCGCCGACGTTGGCCAGGGTGGGAGTCGAATCGGCCGCGCGGAAGACGTGAAGTACGCGGGGTGTCAACCCGATGTCGGTGATCGCCCGTCCCGGTTGGTCGTCGATCCCGAGTAGCCGACGGGCCTCCTCGTTGACGAACGTGGTCTGTCCGTTCGCGTCGGCGGCGACGACTCCCTCACCTATGCCGTGAAGCACCGCTGCCTGTCCGCGTACCAGCTCGGCCATCTCGGTCGGGCGCAATCCCAGAGTCAGCGAACGCCACCGGCGTGCCAACAGCACGGACCCGACCGCGCCAAGCAGAAGTGCCACGCCGCCGAGCACGGCCGACGTGCGAATGTTGCTCCAAAGTTGTTCATGGACTGCGGCAGTGGAGATTCCGACGCTCACTTCGCCGACGACGCGTTGGGAATTGGGCGCCAGCACCGGAACCTTCGCCGCCACCGACGGGCCGAGCGTCCCGATTTCGACGACCACTTCCTCATGGCCGGAGAGCGCCACCGACGGGCTGGTGCTGGTCGGTTTGCCCAGCTGGTCGAGGTCGGGATGGGCCAACCGTAGGCCCCGGTCGTTCGTGACGACCACGTAGAGCATGTCGGTGCGGTGCTGGACGTCCATCGCGATGGCCTGCAAGGGCCCCTTGGCCAGTTCGTCGGGGGACAGGGGTTCCGGCTGGTCATCGATTCCGGTGACCCCCGTCCTCACCACGGGCGCGTCAGCCAGCACCCGGGCGATGTCGAGCGCGCGGATGCCGTACTCGTAGCGGATCCGTTGGTGACTGAAGACGGCGGACATGCCGAACGCGATGGCAAGTGTGAGGGCTACGACGACGATCTGCAGCACCAACACCTGGGTTGCGAGCCGTGCGTCGATGCGGGCCTTGCTGGCCATGACCCGAAAGCCTACCTGCAGGTATGCGGACGAAGGGGGCAAACGCGGGCGCGTCGGCGGCGCGAAGTTTCGCACCATCGACGCGACCCGCTACCCGAGCTACACCGGGTTGATGTCCTCCAGACTCCGGCCGGTGGTCCGTGGTCCGAACGGAACCAACACGCCGATGGCGACCACCAGGGCTCCGACGACGACGGTGAACATCGCGATGGCGCCATAGGTGTCGAGCACCGGGATCAGCACGAACGGCAGTGCCGCACTGGACAACCGGGACAGCGAGTACGTCGCGCCCACCGCGGTCGCGCGCACGTCGCTGGGGAAGATCTCGGCCTGGTAGACGTGATAGACGTTCGAGAACACGTTGGCCGCCGACGTTGTCAGCACCCCGAACAGGACGATCAGCGCGGGGCTGCTCGTCACCGCGAACGCGATGCCACAGCCCGCCATCGCTGCGGCGCTGGCCATCACCAGGAATTTGCGTTCGAAGCGGGCGAGCAGCGGGATCGAGAGCAACGAGCCCAGCGGATAGCCGAAGAACGCCAGCGCGGTGAACAACAGCGACGAGGTGACGTCGAACCCGCGGGCCACCAACACCAGCCCTGCCAGCGTCCCGAATCCGTAGTAGCCGAAGGGTTGGAACACATGGAAGACCGCCAGCATCGCCATGCGACCCCGGTACGGTGCCTGACGAAGCCGCGCAACGGGATTCGCCGTCACGGCGGTCGGGATCCGGGCGCCATTCGTTTCGGTTGACGTCGGCACGAATTCACGGCCACCAGCGAATGCCGCCACGGCGGCCTGCGCCTCGTCGATACGGCCCCGGCCCGCCAACCAGCGCGGCGACTCGGGCAACCCGCGCCGCATGAACATGACGAACAGCGCGCCAACCGCTCCCATCAGGAGCAGGATCCGCCAGCCGTCGATGCCAAGAACCGTCCGGCCGGACAGGCCCAGCGCCAGGAAGCCCAGCGCCGGGACGGCCAGAAAGGAGCACGTGTACGCCCACGCCGCGAGCCGTCCACGGTGTGCCTTCGGCAGCACGTCGGACAGATAGGAATCGGCGACGGGGTACTCGGCGCCGATGCCGATGCCGGCCAGGAATCGCGCCGCCACCAACAGTGCCACGGTGGGCGCGACGGCGGCCAGCAGGCTGCACACCGAGAACCACACCAGATTCAGCAGAAAGGCCCGGCGACGACCGATGCGGTCCGCGATGCGACCGAACGCGGCCGCACCGATGAACATGCCGACGAATGACGACGCCATCAGCAGCGCCACCGTCGAGCCGCCGAGGTGATATTGCGACTTCAGGGCCGTCGCGATCGAGCCGGACAGGAAGATCTCGTAGACCTCGAAGAACAGCCCGAGTCCGATTGCCACGACGACCTTGCGGTGGGCTCGGCCGACCGGCAGCGCGTCGAGCTGACTGCCGATGTCGTTCGGGGTGGAAACGGGTTTGGTGCCGACCGGCTTCGTCGTCGTAATGGTCATCTGTCTGCTCCTCTGGCTCGCTGCCGGTGCTTACTGGTGCTCGTCGGTGGACGAATCGAAGTGGTGATGCTGGGACTGCTCGCTGCGCTGATCGTTGCGCTGATCGCGGTCGTGGCGTTCCCACGTGTTGAAGTGCGGTCGCAGGAATTGCCAGTTCCAGCTGGGCAGCGAGCTGTTCTGCCACGACTGCCACTGGTGAGGTTGTTGCTCTCCTGTGTCGTCCGACGCCGTGCTCGACGGCTGTGAAGTGGGCTGTTGGTACTGCGGGAAGTGCGAAGGCTGGCTGTGATGAACCTGCTGAGTCGTCGATGACGTCGTTGCCTTCGCAGGCTTCGGCGCCGGTGCAGTGGCGGCGGCTTGGGGGTGCGCGATGGGCGTCGACGCGTTCGGGGTCGATACCGCCACGGTCTCGGTGGGTCCGTTCAACACGACGACGAGGGCGGCTGCCGCTGCGACCGCGGCAACGGCGCATGCGACGACTGCGGGACGCAGCAATCGTCTCGACCGCTCGTCCGGCATGGGGTATTCGGCGACGACGGGTTCTGCGGACCACGCGTAGTCCGGCGCGGCCACCTGCTGTGCCATGGTCGCGGCGGTCTTGTGGGCCATGGTGGCGGCCGACGAATCGGTTCCTGGCACGTACGCCGGGCGAGTCTGCGGTTCCCACCAGTTCTCGGTGTTACTGCGCGGGTGATAGTCCAACATCGGGATGCTCCTTGATTTTTCGGCCTCCAGGCGTTTCCTGATGGCGTTCTGCAACCGACGTTAGGGAGCTCCCCGCTCGATGGCGCGCTTGTGCCAACAACCCGCGATACACGCGATTTCTGGATTTTGCGCATTGTGCGCACACTGGGGCCAAGGAGTTGCGGGGTCGTTTTGCTGCCGAGGGGACAGATGGGTCGGACAACGCTTTAATTAACGAATTCGTTAAATTTTGGCCTCAGGGGGCGAATGTGGTGGTTTCGGCAAGGTCGGTTCGAACCGCGAGCGTGGCATTCGTGGGAGCGTGCGCCATCGCGATGGCGCCGTCCGTCGCGCCGCCACCGCACACCTCGGCAGAGCGGGGCATCACGCTGGTCGCCGAAGCACAACCAATCACCGTCGGGTTGGTCACCGACCAGGGATTGGATGACCCGACCGCGGCCTATGACGCCGCGCGGCCCACTCTGGACTACGGCGTAGCTCTCGCACTCTGGGCAGGTCGGTTCCTGCCCATACCCGGCGCGGCGCTGTACCACCTCTCGGTGGCCTACAAGACGTTGGCCGACCCCATGACGTACAGCCTCGTTCACAATTTCGGCGCCTTCATCGGCGGGGACATCGAGCTCGCCGTGGCGCTGAACAACATCGCCGTCGACGCGGTCGGTGCGGTCGTCGCCTTCGCGACCACGGAGCTGAACGGCCACGCAGGGGTGGTACCTCCCACGGACGCGCCCAATGCCGGCGCCGAGCCGTGGGTGCGATGGATCATCACTGCTGCCATCTCGCCCCTGTACTACCTCCCCGTGCCCAATGCCCTCACCGTCGACCAGGTCTCGATTCTGGGTCGGTTGGTCGGCACCATGGTCAGTAGCGCGATCGACAACCTGGGGCAGGTCGTCTCGCAGAGGCTCACCCTGGGCCAAGCGCTCGCCAACCTCTGGGCCGCACTGACCGACGTGGCCCTTCCGGAGCTAGTGGCGCGGGAACGAGCGCTCTTCCTTCCGCCGGCATCGCCGGCCGGAGGGGTGGTCGACCCCGAATCAGCGCTCGCCAATCGGATCGCGACGATCGACGGTGCCGCGCCGTTGTCGGCCGCCAATGCTGCGGCTCCCCTGGCGCTCGTTCCTACCCTGCCCGTCCAGGATGAGCGTGCACCCTCGGCTGACCCGGTCGGAGTCGATATCAATCCGATCGCGGTGGATCCCGACGCGGTCGTGGTGGACGCCGAGCCCGTCGGAGCGGACAGCGACCCGGTTGAGCAGGACGCCATGCCCGTCGAAGCTGAGTCCGAGCCCGCTGTCGGCGCCGCTGCGTCGACCAGGGCCGAGGTACCGAAAGCGTTGAGCGACAGCCCACCCCCGAACGAAGCGGTCAGTGAACCAACGGCGGATGAGCAAGAACCGCCCACTCGGGCAGAGGATCGGTCGCAGGAGAAGGTGAAGCCAGACAAGCCGCGCAGGCGGCCCGGTGAAATCAATTCGCCCTCACGCGCCACCGTGCCTTCGACTCGTCCGGTCAAGCCGGCGGCTGGTCGACCGGAGTCGGCTGGTGTTACGCCGAAGACCGACGACGACGAGGGTCACGGGACGGACGGAAGCACGACGCAGGGTGAGGCTGCAGCGTAGCGAGGTCCAGCCCTTTCATCGTCCGTCGGTGCCGATTGAACCCTTCACGAGCGTGGCGCGTGTCATACATGACAGACGAGAAGGGGGCGCCATGCAGTCGTCGACCCATCCCTACACCGGACTCGCCGCCATGGGACTAGTGGCCGCGACCATTGCGTCAACCGCCGTAGCGCTTCCCGCTGGGGCGATTTCCGCACACGCCCCCCCGGCGATCTCGACTGCGGACATCCGATTGGCCGCCACGCCAGTGCCGCCCGGTGGGCTCATCACCAGCTTCCTGGGCAATCAGGTGACCTACTGCGCGATCATCTGTCCGTTGCTCGTCCAGACCGGCGTGACGGCAGTCGCAACGACGGCGCAGGCGCCCTTGGTGTTCTTGTCGGCCGCACAATCCGGCAACCTGCTCAAGGCGATCGGCGCCGCCGCTGCCTCCGTGACGGGTCCGACGAACGCGGCCTGGGCGGCGACCATCCTCGCCGACGGCACGGTGGTCGCGCCGCGCGCGCTCAACGCCTTCGAGACCGGCGTGGTCGGACTGCTGAACCTGATCCCCGCCGCCGCGAATGGGCTGCCCGGAATCGTCACGGCCATCCAAACCGCACGCCAGGAGACCTTCGACGCCCTCCATGCCCCGATCGTGCCCAACCCCACGCCGACCGTGATGCCGCACGGCGTCCTTCAGGTCGGCGTCATCGGGCTCATCAACGTCGGAGCGGCCATCATCTTTCCGGCGCTCAACGACGTCCTGGGCACGATCACTTCGGTGCCCGACGCCATTGCGCAGGAACTGGCGACGAGCGGCGATCCGGTCCGCGCGATCGCGGCGGGGGTTCGGACCGCCGTCGCGGCGGGGGAGGCCGCCATCTCCGTCGTCGCGCAGGCGATCGAGACCGCCATCAACGACGTCCGGGCGGAGGCCGCTGGGTCTGCTGGGACGGGCGTGCAGACACTGGGCCAAACGACTTCTGCGGCAACTGGTCTCGGGCTCCGAACGGCGGTTCGCGACCGGTCCTCTGTGGTGGATACGAGCCCGCTGGTGCATGGCCGCCCGACCTTGACGAGCCCGACGACGAAGCTCGGCACGACCGAGGTCGCGGAGCAGTCGGTCAAGCCGCCCGCACTCGAGAGGAAGCCGGGCCGAACGCGTAGCGCCGAGGATGCGGATTCGTCGGCCAATCGACGGGTGGGCGGCACGGAGGCGTCGTCACATCAGCGGCACGATGCAATGGCGAAGGCGCGCAAGAGCGCGCACGATGGCGCGAAGAAACACGATGACGCGAAGAAGGCGGATGCGCACCCGCACGGTACGAGCGGATCAAGGCACTAGACGAACTACCGGTCGGTCGCCGAGATCATCCCTCGGCCGGACGCGCGCTGGCTTGCTGTCCGTAGCCGGCGAGCCGACGGGCTACGTCGGCGAGTTCCTCGTCGTCCAGCACGCGCACGCGCGCCCCGCTGGCCATGGCCCGTAGCACCACGTCGCAGATGTACTCCAGATACGGCACCCGGTCGAGTACCTTCGCAAGAGCCTGCCCGGCGAGGACGGCACCGTGGTTGCCCATCAGGGCCGCGGTCCTATCGCGCAGCGCGGCGGTCACGTTGTCCGCCAGCTGTTGGGTGCCGAAGCCGGCGTACGGCGCGACGCGGACCTTGCCGCCGAACATCGCCGAGTAGTAGTGCGACGCAGGCACTTCGTCGACCACCGTCGACAGCGCCGTCGATGCGGGGGCGTGCGTGTGCACGACGGCCGTGTGCTCGCTGGCGTGGTACACCGCGAGGTGCAGCGCGAGCTCGCTCGAGGGTTCCAGCGTGGCGTCGACGGCGTGTCCGTCGAGGTCGTGGATGCCGACGTCCACTGGCGACATCGCCTCGTAGTCAACGCCGCTCGGGGAGATGACGACGAGGTCGTCGACGCGGATCGACACGTTGCCCGCGGTGCCGACGACCAGACCGGAGCGGCTGAGGAACTGGCACGCGTCGACGACCTGCCGACGTTCGGTTTCGAGCCTCATGGTTCGAGGATGTACTTGGATCCGCGGCCCGCGGCCATGTCCTCGAGGCTGGGCACCAGGGCCTCGAGCGGTCGGCGTTCGGTCACCAGCATCGAGCCGTCGACCTTTCTGCTGGCCAGCAGTTCCACGGCCGTGCGGACGTAGTTCGGCGTGTGATGGAAGACGCCCTTGAGCGTGTACTCCTCGTAGTGCATCGCGCTCGAGTCGACGGAGAAGGGGGCGCCCTTGGGCGTTCCACCGAACAGCACCGCCGTCGCGCCGGGGCGCAGCGTGCGCACGGTCTGCTCCCAGACTTGCGGCAGTCCCACCGCCTCGATGCCGACGTCGGCGCCGCGCCCGTGCGGGGTGCGGCTCTTGATCAGGGCGACGCGGTCCTCGAAGTCCGACACCTCGGACAGGTCGACGGTGTCCACGGCGCCGGCCTTGATGGCTTCCGTAAGCCGCCAGGGGGACTGGTCGACGGAGATCACGTTGGCACCGCGCAGTGTCGACAGGCGGACGAACATCAGCCCGATCGGTCCGGCCCCGTGCACCACGACGGTGTCGCCCAACTCGATCCCGGTCTCGGCCATGCCGTGCACGACGGTGGCCAGCGGTTCCAGCGGTGCGGCGTCGGCGAAGTCGAGGTCGTCGGGCAGCTTGTAGGTGTTGCGCGCGACGATGGCCGCCGGGATGACGACCTCCTCGGCGAACGCTCCGTTGAGGAATTCGAGGTTCTCGCAGAGGCTCTCGCGATTGCGGATGCAGGCCCAGCAATACCCGCACGGCACGGTGTTGGCCGCGGTCACGCGGTCACCGACGGCGAACTGCGTGACGCCGTCACCGACGGCGGTCACGACCCCGGCGAACTCGTGGCCGAATCGCGATGGCAGCGTGGGGAAGAGCTTGGGGTGGCCGCGTCGGTAGGACTTGAGGTCGGTGCCGCAGGTAGCGGCCGCCTTCACCTCGACGAGTATCTCGCCGGGCGCGGGTTCGGTCGAACGGACGTCCTCGAAACGTAGTTCGCCGGGTCCGTAGAACATGGCCGCTCTCATGATTGGTCTCCTCGTGCTGGCTCGGGTAGGTCGTGAAGGGTGTGCAGCAGGTCGCGGGTCTCGGCGTAGATGCGTGCGTACACCGGTCGCAGTGCGGCGTATTCGGCGGCGGCCGACGGTCGGGGTTCGATGACCGCGTCGGTCCTGGCCACCGCGGACGCCGCCTCGGGCAGCGAGGCGTACTCGCCAATCGCGGCGAGCGCGATGGCGGCCGCCCCGAGTGCGCTGACCTCGCCGGAGGCACACACCTCGAGTGGGCGGTCGAAGACATCGGCCAGGATCTGCGTCCACAGGGCGCTGCGCGCACCGCCGCCCATGGCCCTGATCACCCCGACACGGGACCCGCGGGCCTGCTCCAAACCGTCGAGTTGCGAACGCAGTTCGAGCGCGATGCCCTCGAGCACGGAGCGGTAGAAGTGCGCCCTGGTGTGGCAGCCCTGCCAGCCCAGCGTGACACCGGAGGCGCGGCCGTCCCAGTGCGGGGTCTGCGCGGCATTCCAGTACGGCAGGGTCATGAGTCGCTCGCTGCCCACCGGCACGGCCGCCGCCGCGCGCTCCAGGGCGGGGTCCGGGGCACCTGCGAGCTCGGGGTCGCCGAACTGCTGCCGGAACCACGTCGACAGGTAAGTGCCCGAGGAACTGAAGGTTTCGACGGTGGTCTGGCCAGGGATGGCCGAGATCATCGATCGGTAGGCGCGGGCGGGAAGGTACGACGTGGTTTCGCTGCCGATGACCACCGCGGTGCCGAGCACCAGGTAGGCGGCCCCTGGGTCGGTGACGCCCAGCCCGATTCCGGCGGCCTGGCCGTCGCCCGTGCCCGCCACGATGACGACGTCGGAGCCAACGCCCCACGCTTCGGCGACGTCGGGATGCAGAGTGCCGAGCGAGGTTCCGGTGGGCACGAGCTCGGGGAGTTGGCCGCGCCGGAGGCCTGCCAATTCGAGCAGCTCGGCGCTGTAGTCGCCGGTCGCCTGATCGAGCAGGGCCAGGGGATCGACCGACGCGGTACTCGAGACCCAGCGGCCGGTCATGGCGTGCACGAGATAGGTGTGCGTGTCGGCGATGCGGTGACAACGCGCCAACGTCTCGGGTTCGCGGTCCCGCAGCCACAGCAGTTTGTAGAGCCCCGGGGTGATGTCGGCGGGCTTGCCCGACAGCAGTTCGACGCTCGCCGTGCCGTAGCGCCTGGCCTCGGCATCGGCACGGCCGTCCATCCAGAGGATCGCCGGGCGGATGGGCTCGCCGTCGGCGTCGAGGCAGACGAAGCTCTCCCGCTGATGGGTCACGCAGACGGCCGCGATGGCACTCGTGTCGTCGATGTCGTTGAGCGCCTGCCGGATTGCTCTATCAGTGGCCGTCCACCAGTCGGGCGCGTGCTGCTCGAACCAGTGCGGTGCCGGACTGCGCGTCTCGAGTGGTTCGGAGCCCGACCCGACGAGTTGCCCCTTGGCGTCGACGATGATGGCCTTCGCCGCCGTCGTCGAGCAGTCGACCGCAATCACGAGTGGTGACGTCACCGTCATGCCTCTCCGTCGAGTTCTGCTGATTTCGTGTTCATTTCGGCGACGAGGAGGTTGGCGCCGCCCTCCTCGAGTCGCTGACGTTCTACCGGCTCGAGCCCGTCGTCCACGACCACGACGTCGAAGTCGACCAGATCGCAGATCCGGTGGATGGCGCGTCGGGTCACCTTCGTGTGGTCGATCATCAGTACACGCAATTCCGCGCTGTCCATGAACGCGCGCTTGAGCTCGGCTGCGGCACTGGACGGGTGGAAGCACATTCCGCGCGACACGGCGGGCACCGACATGAACAGCACGTCGTAATGCATGTCGCGAAGTGCGCGCACCGACAGGGGACCGACGAACGAGGAGAACTCCGGGACGTAGTCGCCCCCGATGCCATTGAGCCGGACCCTCGGGTTGGTTGCCAATTCGTTGATGGCGGGCAGGAAATTCGTGACCACGGTCAGGGGCAGGTGCTGGACGAGCGTGGGGAGCAGGTGCAGGGCGGTGGTGCTGTCGTCCATGGCGACGGCCTGCATCTCGACCCGGCTGGCCGCCCAGTCGAAGGCTGCCTTCGCCACGACCTGCTTCTCGGCGAGGTTGAGCGCCTTGCGCAGGTCGATGTTGCGCTCGAAGGCTTCGCTCGGCGGCGCCTCCGCGCCCGAACGGACCTTGCGCACCATGCCCTGGGCGTGGAGGTGGTCGAGGTCGCGGTGGATGGTCATGATGCTGACGCCGAACTGGTCGGCCAACTCGTCGATGCGGGCACCCCCGCGGGCCTTGACGAATTCAGCGATCTCCGTGCGGCGGCTTGCGTGGCTGCTGGTGCGCGGCGACGGCGTGGACACCTCCGCAATCTAACATCAATCACCACATATCTAACACGAATAGTGTGATCTTTGGTGTCTTGGTTATCGCACTTCCCACGGCATCTCGTCTGCGCGCACGGCGGCGTGCATGCCGATAGTCGGAGGCTGCCTACAGTCTGGAGATTCGGTCGAACCGACGGGCATTGCGTCACCGTGGGCGTGTCCCGCAGGCAGTAGCCCGCTATCAGATACTTGATGGTGCCCCCGGCAGGATTCGAACCTGCCGCGACGCGATATGCTCCGACCCGGCCTGACCAGCGCGAATGTTCGTAATCCATTGTGCCACAGCGGATAGCGCCCGAGCCGCACGCACCATTTGATACCAACCGACCCCAAGCTCTACCACCAAGGCATCCGACGTTGGTAGGATAAACCTGCAAACACCGCTGGTGGGGACGCTCCCCGGCAGGAACGCAGCGGATACGGATTGGAATCGCACACCAATGGCAGCCAAAACGGGGCATCGAAGCTGGGGATACGTCGTCCAGTTGCCGAACAAGTCCAAGCGCTTTGAAGCCAGCTATATCGGGCCGGATCGAAAGCGGCATTACGCGCCACAGACG
>NZ_JBOGDD010001334.1:0-1513 GCF_050701675.1 Mycobacterium sp.
GATGCCGGTCGCGAGCAGGAGCTTGGTGGTGTGCGCGGCCAGGAACGCGAGCGACACCGCGGGATCGAGCAGCTTCATGTGCGGCGGCGCCGGCGAGGGCGGCGCCTGCGGATCGGGCAGCACCACGTGCTCCGCCGTCCAGACCGAATCGAAGCCCGCGGCCTCGGCCGCCTTGGCCACGCGCGCCGCGACGTCCGGCTCCGAACACGGTCCGGTGTTGATTCCGTACAGCCCGAGTTTCATGAGGACCTGCCTGCGGCGATTCGCGCCGCCCGGGATTCTAGCCGGAATGAGGCTGTGGGATCGCGCTCAGGTTTTCTAGAAGCAGGTACCCGCGGATCCTGCGTCGCAGCCCATCGGGCAGGTCGGGCACTTCGGCCCCGGCGCGAAACCCTCGAACGCACGGAAGACCCCCAGATCGGTTCCTCCGATGGAGTCTCCGCTCTCGTCCAGATCGAAGATCGCGCACGGCATCGAGCCCGTGACACCGCACATGTCCTGCGCTCGGTTCCTTGGCGTCGACGCTAGATACTGGAGATAGTCGTCGCCGTCGACGATCGCGCCGTTCACGCCGGCGAAATCGGGGTCGCACTTGTTCCCATAGCCGTCGTGGTCATCGTCGCGCTGCCGTCCGGTCAGCGTCGCCCAAGGATGGATCGCCAGAAAGTTCGCGGCAACGCGAGGATTCGCGGTCGCGAGGCAGTTGTCACACGCGTCGCCGACGCCGTCTCCGTCGTCGTCCAACTGGTTCGAGTTCGCGACGTGCGGGCAGTTGTCGATCGAGTCCGATCTCCCGTCGTCATCTTCGTCCAGCGAGCAAGCGTCTCCATCGCACTCGAGGGTTCCGCACGTCGGGCACTTCGCAAAGCGCGACGGATGGCTGAAGGTGTCGTGCACGATGGACAGGTCGAGGCCGTTGAGGATGCTGCTCGTGTTTTCCGGCGCCATGTTGAGGAGCTCGCACCGGATCATGGTTCCAGTCCAGAAGCCGGCGTCGTCGTATCGCTCACAGTTCGTTCCGACCACCGACTTCGCAGGCGCTCTGTCGATCGCGACCACGGCTGTTGCGTAGTCGCCGTATGTAACCGAGAAGCTCTGGTCGAGATCGAGATCGCAAGCGTTTCCCCATCCGTCGGCGTCGTCGTCGAGTTGTCCACCCGTCGTGGTCCGTGCACCCGGAAGCGATCCCCGCGCGATCCGCGGGTTGTGCACGTTCACGCAGTTGTCGCAGACGTCTCCTACGCCATCGAGTGGAGCCTCGAGCCCGCCATCGCCGTCGTCCTGATCGGGGTTGGCGGTCGTCGGGCAGTTGTCACATGGGTCGTAGACTCCGTCGAGGTCGCTGTCGGTGTTCGGTCCGGACGAACACTCATCGGACGCGTTCGGAATCCCGTCTCCGTCGATGTCCGGGTCGCAGACGTCTCCCAGATCGTCGCCATCGAAGTCTGCCTGATCGAAATTGGCAACGAGATCGCAGTTGTCGCAAGCATCACCGTACTCGTCGGTGTCGCGG
>NZ_JBOGDD010001335.1:0-4028 GCF_050701675.1 Mycobacterium sp.
ACCCTGGACTGGGACCGAGGCATCGAACTCGTCACGCCTACCGCCGGCTCGCCGTCGGATCCCGGTTCTGTAGCCGACTTTCTGGCCCACCGGGGCGATGGCGTGTACTCGGTGGTGATCCGGGTCGACGACGCAGACGCCGCCATGGAGATCGCGCGACGTTACGGGGCGTCGTACGAATTCCGGCAGGACCGCGGCGGGGATGGCCTCGAGCTCGTCGAGGTCCAACTCGCCACCATTCTCGGGATGCCCCTGACACTGCTGTCCACGAATCTGCCGTGAGTGCGGAACGCGAAGGACGTGCGCGACACTTTAAAATTGAGTGGTCTATGTTTATGACTGGATGACGGACGGGGGCTGATCGTGGGTTCGTTGGACGGCAAGGTGGCAATCGTCACCGGCACCAGCCGCGGCGTCGGAGACGGGATCGCAGAGGAGCTGTTGCGCGAGGGGGCCACCGTCGTCGGCTGTTCTCGTTCCCCGCTCGACGAACTACCGGCGGCGGCGAGAGTTCCCGGCGGGCGCGAACGGTCCGCACAGTGGGTGTGCGACCAAGGCGACCACCACGCGATCGATGCCTTCGTGGGCAGGGTGATGGGTGCCTACGGGCGGGTCGACATCCTGGTCAACAACGCGGGCGGAACCGTACCGAGTCCCAGCGTGGACGCCGTTCCGGAACTGGTGCAGCGGATTCAGGGCAGCCCGCGCAGCGACGACGACTTCGAGCGCAGCGTGCTGTTCCACGCCTTCGCCATCCAGATGAACCTCATCAGCCCGCTCTGGTTCGCGATCCGGGTCAGTCGTGAGATGCGCCGCGGTGGCGGGGGATCCATCGTCAACATCTCGAGCGGAGCAGGCCATCCGGCAGGTTCGCCGACACTGGTGTCCTACGGTGCGGCGAAGTCCGGCCTGAATCACCTGACACGGTCACTCGCTCAGGAATGGGGACCGCAGATCCGGGTGAACTGCCTGGCGCTCGGACCCACCATGACCGAGAACTTCCGAGACTTCGTCCTGCCATCGGATGACAAGGACGGCACTGAGTACTTCAAGAGGGTTCCGCTCAAGCGCGCAGGCGGCGCCGACGAGGTCGGCCGGACCGTCGTGTTCCTGTGTAGCGGACGGGCCGACTACGTCAACGGGACCACCATCGAGATCGACGGCGGCATGTTGCCGGGCGTCCTCTACGACGCAGGCTTGAAGACCATCACCGACCTTTTGTGAGACATCGGGAGTTTCCTTGACGTTCAGAGTGATTCAGTTCTCGACTGGCAACGTGGGCCGGCACGCGCTGCGGCACGTCATCGAGCACCCCGACCTCGAACTGGTCGGGGTTCACGCCAGCAGTCCGGGAAAGGTCGGCCGTGACGCCGCAGACCTGTGCGGTCTTGCCCGACGCACCGGGATCATCGCGACCGACGAGCTCGACTCTCTGGTGGCATTGCATGCCGACTGCGTCGTGTACACCTCGCAGGGCGAGACTCGGGCGATCGATGCGCTGGCCGAGATCACCGCCTTTCTGCGCGACGGCACGAATGTTGTTGCGACGTCTCTGGTCTGGCTGATCATTCCCGAGAGCGCGGACGCGTGGCTTCGCGATCCGCTGGAAGCGGCCTGCCGCGAAGGCGGTACCACGATGTACGTCAACGGCATCGATCCTGGGTTCTCCGGGGACATGTTGCCGTTCGCCGCGCTGAGCTTGTGTCAGTCCGCGACATCGGTGACGGTCCAGGAGGTCTTCGACTACGGCTCCTACGACGACGCCGAATTCACCGGTGTGAGTTTCGGCTTCGGCTTCACACCCGACCAGGATCCGCCATTGATGTTCCTGCCCGGTGTGCTGCGCTCGATCTGGGGCGGGCCCGTGCGGCACTTGGCCGACTGTCTAGGGATCGAACTCGACGAGGTCCGCGAGCGATACGAGACGTGGGTGACCCCCGAGCCGATCGAGTGCGCCATGATGCACGTCGGCCCCGGCCACATCGCGGCGGTGCGGTTCGCGGTCGAGGGAATGAGGGCCGGTGAGCCGGTGATCGTCATGGAACACGTGAATCGCCTCACCCAGGCCGCAGCGCCCGACTGGCCCTATCCGCCCGACGGGCGGGGCGGCGTGCACCGCGTGGTCGTGACCGGCAGGCCGGGTGTCGAGATCAATGCCCATGTGGGCTCTGCAGACATCGATCAGAACGAGGGCGGTGTCATCGCCACCGCAGCCAAGGCGGTCAACTCCGTGGCGGCGGTGTGCGCCGCGCCGCCGGGGATGGTCTCGCTGCGAGATCTGCCGATCGCTCAAGTCCACGGTCTGATGCGATGACGACGGCCCGGCAGGCCCGGTCCCGTCCGGCGCCGACCCGCCGCGGCGAAACACGTCAGCAGCGCGGCGATGAAACCCGGGCGGCGATCATCGCCGAAACGGTGGCGTGCATCCTGGAGGAGGGTTTCGGTGCGGCAAGCGCGAAGCACATCACCGAACGGGCCAACGTCAGCTGGGGTGTGATCCAGTACCACTTCGGCGACCGCGACCAACTGCTGATGGCCGTGGTCGACGATGGCTTCGATGGGTTGCGGCGCAGCCTCGCTGACGTCGACATCCCGAACGGGCCTCTGCGAGAACGTGTTTCTGCTGTCGTCGCGGCCGCGTGGTCGGCATTCAGCAACCCGACGTCCCTGGCGGCCCAGGAGATCCTGGTGGCCACCCGCGTCACTCGCAACAAGAAGCTCAACCGCCATCTCGCCGAACTGAACGAAGGGCTGAGCGCACTCGGCGCCAAGTTGGTCCCCGATCGCGACGGCACGGCGATCGCCGACCTCATCTGGGCATGTTTGCGCGGGTTGACTCTGCCGCAGATGGTTTCGCCCACGAAGTACGAAACGAGTCGGCAACTCGACGCGTTGATTGATGTCCTGACCTTGTACCTCTCGGCCGAGAGCCTGTTCGACGGCCGAGGGCGTCGCTGACACCGGGTAAGCCCTGCGCAACACCTCTCCTGGTGCAGGGGTGACTTCCGTGCCGATTCAGTCGCCAGGAATGCCGGCTATCCGGTAGTGATGCATCGCATCTGGTCCGTTCAGCTCACCTGGTCGAGAGCATCGCGGACCGCGGCAGCGAAGGCGTGTACGTCGGCTGCCTCGGTGGTGAAGGGCGGACTGAACTGGAGGCTGTTGCCACGCAGCACACGGGAGATGAAGCCACGGTCGATGAGTGCGTCGACGATGACGTTGGCGTCGATGTGGGCGGACAGGGTGACTGCACCGAGCAGCCCGGCGACGCGCACCTCGTCGACCAGTTCGTGACCACGCAAGGAGACAAAAGCCGTGGTCAGTTCCCCTTCAAGGGTGAGCACGTGTGCGAGAAGATCGAGCTCGTCGAGCAGGTCGAGGTGCTTCAGTGCGACGGCACACGAAGTGGCGTGCCCTGCGTAGGTGGTGCCGTGACGGAAGATCGGCGTGATTTCGGAGTCGAGGAAGAAGGGTTGCCACAGCCGAGGTGCGATCAGAATCCCGCCGAGTGGTGCGTAACCCGAGGTGATCCCCTTGGCGAAAGTGATGATGTCTGGATTGATGGCGTAGCGAGTGGTGGCGAACATTGATCCGGTGCGGCCGAAGCCGGTAATCACCTCGTCGGCGATGAGCAGGATGCCGTTGTCGGTGGCCAGCTTGTTCAACGCGGTGAAGTATCCCGGCGGGGGTGGGTTGACACCGCCAGTGCCTTGCACGGGTTCTGCGACGATCGCGGCGATCCGCTCCGGGCCGATTTGTGCGATCATGGCCGCCGTCGCGTCGATGTCGGACGTGGGAACGCGTGCTGTTTCGGGGATTAGAGATTCGGTGCCATATCCTTCCCGGTTGAAACTCAGTCCCGCGATGCTTGTGCCGTAGGCGTGCAAACCGTGGTAGCCGAACTCGCGGCTGAGAATCAGCGTCTTGTTCTGGCGGCCTTCGAGTTGCCAGAAGCGGCGCGCCAGTTTGCAGGCCACGTCGATGGCGTCGGACCCGCCGCTGTTGAGGATGACCTTCGGGTCGGCGAT
>NZ_JBOGDD010001336.1:0-5238 GCF_050701675.1 Mycobacterium sp.
GTACGGTCCGATGCGTGTGCGAACATACGTTCGTGCGCTGGAGCAATCAGACCATCGAGGCCGAAGAGCAGGCTCGCCTTCCGGGCTACCGCGACGGGGCCGTCGTGCGTCACTTCGATGCGCCCGAGGCGCTGGACATCCGCTTCTACGAGGTCCACGCGAAGTCGGCGCTCAATCGCGTGCCCGAGGCGTCGCAGATGCCGTTTCGCTGGACGATCAACCCGTACCGGGGCTGTACCCACGCCTGCCAGTTCTGTTTCGCCCGGCCGACGCACAAGTACCTCGACCTCGACGCCGGGCGCGACTTCGAGCGCGAGATCGTGGTCAAGGTCAACGTGCCCGAGGTGCTGCGCGCGGAGTTGCGGCGGCCCTCGTGGCAGGGCGAGCACGTGGCGCTGGGCACCAACACCGACCCGTATCAGTGGGTCGAGGGCCGCTACCGGTTGATGCGCGGGATCCTGGAGGCGCTGCGCGATGCGCGCAACCCGTGCTCGGTGCTGACCAAGTCGCCGCTGGTGCTGCGCGATCTGGACCTGCTGCTGCAGATCGCCGAGGTGGCGCCCGTGAGCGCGAACTTCTCGGTGCCGACGCTGGACGAGAAGGCCTGGCGGGCCAGCGAACCGCACACGCCGCATCCGAAGGCGCGCCTGGAGGCGGTCGGCGAGCTCAATCGTGCGGGGATTCCTGCGGGCATCCTGATCGCGCCGCTGATGCCGGGGATCAACGACTCGCCCGAGCAGGTGGAGCGGATCCTCGAACTGGCGGCGGAGAACGGGGCGACCGCGGAGCCTGTCAAGTCGGATGAGACACTCGCGCGTCGAAATTAGTGTGCAGCCTCCTTGGTCGTGGCGGGCTTGTTGATCCAGGCGGCGGTCGGCAGCGCGGGCGGCCTGGGCGGGCGCCTGACGAAGCGTTCGGGGGTCGCGGTGTAGGCGTCGTGCAGGACGCGTGCGCGGTCGGCGTGGATGGTGTCGGCGTGTCCGTGGTGGACGGCGGCGGGGGTCATCAGGCCGATGCCAGAATGACGATGCGAATGGTTGTAGTAGTCGAAGAACTCGCGGCAGTGCGCGCGGGCGTGCTCGATGCTGTCGAAGCGCTGCGGGAACGTCGGCCGGTACTTCAGCGTCTTGAACTGCGCTTCGGAGTAGGGGTTGTCGGTCGAGGTGTAGGGCCGGTTGTGGCTCTTGAGCACGCCGAGGTCGGCGAGCAGGAACGCGACCGGCTTGCTGGTCATCGAGGACCCGCGGTCGGCGTGCACGGTCAGCTGGTCGCGCGCGATCTGCTGCTGGTCGCAGACCTGGGCGATCAGCTCCCGCGCGACCTGCCCGGACTCGCGGTGCTGGACGGTCCAGCCGACGGCGTAGCGGCTGAACACGTCCAACACGACGTAGAGGTAGTAGTAGGTCCACTTCGCCGGGCCCTTGAGCTTGGTGATGTCCCAGGAGTGCAGCTGGTTGGGGCGCTGGGCCAGCAGCTCGGGCGCCGCGTAGGGCGGGTGCTCAAGCTGTGCGCGGCGTTCGCGCACCCCGCCGTGCTTAGCGGCCAACAGCCGGTACATCGTGCGCTGCGACGCCAGGTAGCGGCCCTCGTCCAGCAGCGTCGCCCACACCTGCGCGGGCGAGCTGTCTGCGAACCGCTCGCTGTGCAGCATCTCCAGGACGGCCTCGCGCTCGGCGTCAGACAGCGCCCGCGCGGGCGGCTGACGCGGCCGCGGCGGCCTGGCCGGCGGCGGGTTGCGGTGCCGGTAGACGGTCGCCGGGGCGGCGCCCAGCGCTCGGCACGCGGGCCTGGTGCCGACCACGGGTGTCAGCTCGTCGACGGTGGACTGGATCATCGCTCGATGTTCTCCTGCGCGCCCCTGGGCTCGAGCAACTCGCCCAACAACGCCGAGACGTTTCCCTGCACCTCGATGACCTTGCGCGCCTTCGCAAGCTCCGCTTCGGCGCGCTCGGCGCGGCGGCGCAGCTCGGCGTTCTCGGCGTCGCGCGGGTCGGTCTTCGGACGTCCGCGCGGCCGCTCCAGCGCCCCGAGCGCACCGGCCTCGTGGGCGCGGCGCCACTCCGTCAACAGCGACGAGTACAAGCCCTCACCACGCAGCAGCTCGCCGATTTCGCCGGGCCGCGTGCACGCCTCGGCCTCACGCACGATTCGCAGCTTGTACTCCGCCGTGAACCGCCGACGCTTGGGCCTCTCGACCAGCTCGGGGTCAGGCACCCCCGCCGACAAGCCGCGCGCGGCGGGCTGGGAATCCCGCTCGCCTCCGGCTCCCAGGACCCCCAGCCCGCCGGCATCTCCGTTGATCTCCAACACCGTCACATGCTCCGTTCTCGCCCTCAGGACTCAGTAGTTCCTCGGTCATGAGCGTCTCACGTGACGTTGGCAGAGAGGGCTCGGCTGGGCAACGAAACGGCCTGCGCGGTTGGAAGCTGCCATAGAAGCTATTAAAGCAAGTGCCGGAAGATTTTAATTAGCTAGGACCGTTGTCAGGGCCTACGAACACACGTGCAAACAACGGAATGAATTGGTCGCCGCTATTAACTGCCCGTGGCAAAGGAGTCAGCTACTCAGGCAACGGGACCTGAGACGGGCTGGATTCGACGGAGACCGTGATCTGACCTGGTTTCGGTGGAGCCGGGACGCTGGAATCAGGCGGCGTGGTTGGTGTCGTTAGTGATTGTGACGGCGGTCTCGGAGGCCACGTCGTCCGTGGTGTCGGCTGTCGGGGCCGAAGCTCGCCGAAGGCGGGCGGAGGCGCCGGCAGCCGCGCGCGTCTGCAGCGCCGGGCCGGTAGTGACCGTGGCCGGGGTGTTGGCCTGGAGCCACGCGTTCTCGACCTCGTCGGGGGTGCGCATCCCCAGAGCGGAGTGCCGGCGGCGGGGGTTGTGCCACAGCTCGATGTAGTCGTGGATCGCCGTGGCCAGCTCGATGCGTGTCTTCCATTTGCGGCGATCCAGCAGCTCGACCTGCATGCGTCCCCAGAAGCTCTCCATCAGCGCGTTGTCAAACGCGGACCCGACGGCACCCATCGACGGCGAGATGCCGGCCTGGGAGAGGTTGTGGCTGAAGGCCCATGAGCTGAACTGGACGCCGCGGTCGCTGTGCATCACGAGTCCGTCGCGGTCGGGGCGTCGCTGGGTGGCCATGCCCAGCGCGTTGAGGACCAGGCTGGTGGTCTGGGTGGAGTCGATCGACCAGCCCACGACCTTGCGCGAGTAGGTGTCGAGCACGACGCAGCAGTACACCTTGCCCTCGCGGGTGGGGTGCTCGGTTATGTCGGTGAACCACAGCTCGTTGGGGCGATCGCGTTTGAACTTGCGCCCGACCAGGTCCAACGACGTCACTCTGGACAGCTTCGCACCGCGCGGCAGCCTCCGCCGCGGCAGCCCTTTGAGGCCGATCTGGCGCATGATGTCCCCGACGGCACAGTGGCCGACCGCGATTCCGCGTCCGTATTTCAGCTCGGCGGTGATCCGCATCGCGCCGTAGGTGCCGCCGGACTCCTTGTGGACGTCGGCGATCTCCCCGGCCAGCCAGATCCTGCGCAATGTCCGTGGCGCGTCGGGACGATCAATCCAGGCGTAGTAGCCCGATTGGGACACGCCCAACGCGACGCAGGCCTGCTGCACGTTGATGCCCTGCCCGGCCAGAGACCTGATCACCGGGTAGAGCCTTTTGGGGCTATCCCCTCGGCCAGGAACACCTCGTTGACCTTGCGCGCCACCGCCAACTCGGTCTCCAACTGGCGGATCCGCCGCCTGGCGGCGGCCAACTCCAACTGCTGGCTCGTCGTCGCGCCCTCAGCCTCGCCGCGATCGATGCGCTCCTGCTTCAGCCACGTATAGATCGTCGCGTCCGACATCCGAAACGTCGCCGCCAGCTGCTTGACCTTCGTGCCCGCACGGGCTAGCTCGATCACCTGGCGACGCACCTCGGGCGGGTAACTCCTCGGCATCTGCTGCTTCCTCTCTGCCAGCAGATCCCAGTATCCCGACTCCACTTTTCCCAGGTCAGATCAAGGTCTCCGTCAAACCCAGCCCGGCTCATTTGGTCTGTATCGGGCGGCGATCGCGCAGGGAGTCGCCATGCAGGTCGTGGCGCCGGGCAAGACGCCGCGGGGTGCCAGCGATCGGGTCAAGACCGATCGCAAGGACGCCGAGTTGCTCGCGCGTTTGCTGCTGGCCGGCTCGTTGACCAGGGTTGTCGTTGCGCCGCCCGAGGTCGAGGCCGCTCGGGAGCTGACCCGGGCCCATGACGCCTGCCGGCGGGATCTGATGACCGCCCGCCACCGCGTCAGCAAGATGCTGCTCAGGCATGGCCGCGTCTATCCGAAGGCGACGACGTGGACGGCCGAGCATCGCCGCTGGCTGTCGGTCCAGCGCTTTGACCATGCCGCCAGCGATCTGGTGTTTGGCGACCTGCTGGCCTGCGTCGACGGGCTGTCGTCGCGCAAGGCGCAGATCGCGTTGGCGCTGTCGCAGCTGGCTACCGATCCGGCCTGGTGGCCGACCGTCGCCCGGCTGCGCGCCTTCCGCGGGATCGACACCCTGACCGCGTTCTCGTTGCATCTGGAGCTCGGCGCAGATTGGCGGCGCTTTGAGCGTGCCTCGCAGCTGAGCGCGTGGCTGGGCCTGACCCCGTCGCTGAGCCAATCCGGCGAGTCCTCCCGCCAGGGCTCGATCACCAAGACCGGATCGATGCTCGCCCGCCGGCTGCTGGTCGAGTCAGCCTGGCACTACAGCCGACAACCACGGCTCGGCGCGACCCTGGCCAACCGCCAGCACGGCCAGCCCGATCACATCCTCGCGATCAGCAACCGCGCCCAGCAGCGCCTGTTCAAGGTCAACCGGGCGATGAAGGCCAGGGCCAAGCCCCACAACGTGATCGTCGTCGCCTGCGCCCGCCAGCTGGCCGCCTTCCTGTGGGCCGCCGCCACCGCCGACTAACCCCGGGCTGACAGCACCACTGGACGGTGGGCCGGGGCGCCGGGCCATCAGCGGCCGGCACACGCGATTGCACTATGAGCACCACCCCCGCGCTTGGCGCGGGTTGGCACGCTCGTTTCTAGACAGCGACAGCCGGCAGCACGAAACCGGGCCCTGAGGTAGCCAACCCTCGCATTTCAGACTGGCAACGCCGACACCGAGCCCGGCGCCCCGCCGCACCGACCACCCCTTCATCACGGCCGCCCAGCGGACGCCGATCCCGCACGCCCACTTGACAAACCGACGGCCATATCAG
>NZ_JBOGDD010001337.1:0-2924 GCF_050701675.1 Mycobacterium sp.
GTACAGCTCGCTCTGATCGGCGATCGCATCGACCGTCGGCCGCACGTCCCATGGGGTTGCGGAGCGCGGGCCCAACGTCGCAACGATCCGCCGCACGATCCGCAGCGCATCGCGATCGTCGTGCGCGAGATGGTCGGTCACCCCGGAGACCTTCGAATGCAGGTCGCCACCACCCAGCTCCTCGGCCGTCACCACCTCACCGGTGGCGGCCTTCACCAACGGCGGGCCACCCAGGAAGATCGTGCCCTGGTTCCGCACGATGACGGCTTCGTCGCTCATGGCTGGCACGTACGCACCGCCTGCGGTGCACGACCCGAGGACCGCCGCGATCTGCGGGATGCCCTGTGCGCTGAGGTTGGCCTGGTTGAAGAAGATCCGGCCGAAGTGGTCACGATCGGGAAACACCTCGTCCTGCCGGGGCAGGAAGGCGCCACCGGAATCGACGAGGTACAGGCACGGCAGCCGGTTCTGGGCCGCAACCTCCTGTGCGCGTAGGTGTTTCTTCACGGTGACCGGGTAGTACGTACCGCCCTTGACCGTCGCGTCGTTGGCAACGATCATGCATTCGCGGCCAGACACTCTGCCGATGCCGGCGATCATCCCCGCACCGGGGCACTCGTCGTCGTACATTCCGTCGGCTGCCAGGGGGGCCAACTCGAGAAACGGACTGCCAGGGTCGAGCAGTCCGTCGACGCGCTCGCGCGGCAGGAGCTTGCCTCGGCCGACGTGTCGTTCCCGCGCCTTGGGTGATCCGCCGAGCGCGGCCGTGGCCAGCTTCTCGCGCAGTTCTGCCACCAGCGTCAGGTGTTGCTCGCGATGCGATACGAGCGTTGCCATGCCCACCCGTTCCATTTGAGTTAATGATGACTAACTGATGGTATGTTAGTGAGCATTAACCGAAATGTCTACCAGCGGGAGGATGCCGAGATGCCGGCACCAACCATCCGCGAGGCCACGGAGACGCGCCGCAGCAAGGCCAAGTCCGATCGCCGCACGCAACTGATCGCGGCCGCCGAACGACTGATCGCCGAGCACGGTTACCTCGCCGTCAGACTCGAGGACATCGGCGCCGCCGCCGGGGTGACGGGACCCGCGATCTACCGTCACTTCCCGAACAAGGAAGCACTTCTGGTCGAACTCCTCGTAGGCATCAGCACCCGACTACTCGCGGGAGCCACCGACGTCGTCGCGAACACGGAGACTCCCGCAGTGGCACTCGACGATCTGATCGACTTCCACCTCGACTTCGTCTTCTCAGAACCCGATCTCATTCGCATCCAAGACCGCGACCTCGCACATCTGCCGGTTGGCGCCAAGCGTCAGGTCCGTCGGGCGCAACGACAGTACGTCGAGATCTGGGTCGACGTGCTCCGCAGACTGTCGAACGGGCTCGGCGAGAACGACGCGAGACTGATGGCGCACGCCACGTTCGGACTGCTCAACTCCACCCCGCACAGCGTCAAGCCGGGGACCGTGTCGGGATCCTCGCGTGCGGTGCTGAGGGCGATGACCGTCGCGGCCCTCGCCTCAGCCCGCCCGGTCTAATACCAGACGCGCCGTCCGCCGACGGCGTGCCCTGCGGCTCCCAGCAACCAGAACACCGCGCCGATGACGAGCGCGACGACTCCGATGTAGGTCAGGATCGGGACCCCGAAGACGAGTCCAAGGATCAGAAGAATTACTCCGAGGGCGATCATGGCGACTCCTAGTCGATTACTTGCTGGGCTGTGGGACGTTGATGTTGCAGTTCGCCACCTTCGGGTTTGCTCCCGCGTAGTTCAGCGGTCCTGCCACCACCGTCAGAGCAATGGTTCCTGCTGTTGCACAATTAGTCTCAGCGGTCTTGAAATAGTCCCGCTGATACGCGGCGAAGACTCCGATCAGCAACCAGATGAGCACGATCGTGCCTAAGATTCCGCTACCTCGCATGCTGGACCTCCATGTCCCTAGTCCGCCACGACGGCGTCGTCACTGCTTACCCGACCGACAATTGCGATAAACCCGCCAGCGAAGAGCCGCCGTCGCGCGGCAACGGGCCACGGTGCCCCCGCCCGCTGCGCAGGTACCCTGCAGACATGAGGTGGACATGACGGATCCATCACGCCGCGACGGGTGGGGTCAAGAGCACCCCGGTACCTACAACTACCCCGCCTACCCCGGCGCGACGTACGGCCAGCAGTCGCCGTACCAACCGACCTACCAGGCACCCGATGGGCCCACACCCACCGAGCAGTTGCCTGCGTACTCCCCGTACGGCTGGGACCCCCATTCAGGGGCTCAGTACGGACCGCCCGGCGGGACGCCCCCAGAGCCGCCGGAGCCCGACGGCCCCAATCCGCGGCGCTGGCTCTGGCTGCTCGCGGCGATGGCGCTGCTGATCGTCCTCGGACTGGTCATCGGCCTCGTCATCGTCAACAGCTCGCAGCAGGACACCGTGGTGGCACCCCCGCAGACTCCGATCGAACCGACCGCGACCCAACCGTCGACCAGCACGCGCACGCCGACCACCACGCGGTCGTCGACTCCAGCGCCGACGACGTCCGCCACCGCCCTCCCGCCGGATCAAACCGACCCGAGCGGCACGCACACGGTCGTCTACTCGGTCGGGGGCGAAGGCCGCGCGATCAGCATCCTGTACCTCGACAGTGGCGGCGTCCTGCAGACCGAGTTCAACGTCCTGCTGCCGTGGACCAAGGAAGTTCAGCTCACCGGAGCGGCCAACAGCTCGGCGAGTGTCAGCATCGTCAACGTCGGTCGGCCGATCAGCTGCTCCATCACGATCGACGGCGACGAGACACAGCAAAAGACCGGCACCGGCCTGACGTTGTGCACGTCGCTGGGGACGCGCTAACCGGAGCGGCTCGGCACCCGCACTCCGACGATGGCCACCAGGCCCATCACCAGCACGGTGACCAGACCTGCCA
>NZ_JBOGDD010001338.1:0-3194 GCF_050701675.1 Mycobacterium sp.
GACTGCGACATCCATGTCAGTAGTCCTCCGGCGAGCCGACCGCCAGCGCGATTTCGAGGATCTGCCGGTGCACGTTCGGCACCCCGGCAAGCGCCGAACGCGAGGCGGGCGTCCAGTCCGCGCCTGCGAGGTCGGTGACGACGCCGCCGGCCGCGCGCACCAGCGCCACCCCCGCCGCGTGGTCCCAGACGTGGTGACCGAAGCTGATGGCGCCGCCGAGCACGCCCGCGCCGGTGTAGGCGAGGTCGAGGCCTGTCGAGCCATGCATCCGGATCCGGGAACACCTGCGGCTCAACCGCTCGAGCGTGGCCATCCGGTAACGGCCGGGGAATTCGCCCCGTGAGTCCACGTTGAACGTCCCGATGGCGACGATCGACTGGTCCAGTTCGGCCTCCTTCAGCGCGGGCTGAGCAATTCCGTTGGCGTACAGCGGCCCTCCGACCACGGCGGTGTAGCGCTGCTCGGTGAACGGCAGCCAGGTGAGCCCGGCGACCGGCACGCCGTCGCGCAGCAAACCGAGGAGGATTCCGGCGGTGGGCAGCCCCGCGGCGTAGTTGAAGGTGCCGTCGATGGGGTCGAGCACCCACACCAGGTGTGAGTCGATCGGAGCGCCACCGAATTCCTCACCGTGCACACCGATGCCGGTCGCCTCCTCCAACGCCTTCACCACCTGGCGTTCGATGGCGAGGTCGACCTCGGTGGCGAAGTCGTTACCCTTCTTCCGCACCGCGGACTGAGCGCGGTGGCCGACGACGAATGGCTTGGCCGCAGCGTCGAGGATCACCGTGGCCTCGGCGACGAGCCCATCGAGATCCGCGTCGTCCAGCGCCATCGCGTCTACCGACTCACCGCGGCGAGGGCTTCGGGAAGCGTGAATCGCCCTGCGTACAGGGCCTTCCCGACGATCGCTCCCTCGACACCGGCGTCCGTGAGGGTCGCGATGGCGAGAAGGTCGTCGAGGCTCGACACCCCACCGGATGCGATGACGGGGGCGCCGGTACGTTCCGCGACGGCGGCCAGAAGTTCGAGATTCGGGCCGTTGAGCGTGCCATCCTTGGTGACGTCGGTGACGACGAACCGCGAGCAGCCTTCGGCGTCAAGGCGTTCCAGCACCGGCCAGAGGTCTCCCCCGTCGGTCTCCCAGCCTCTGCCTCGCAATCGGTAGTGGCCGGCTTCGAGTTTGACGTCGAGCCCCACGGCGACCTTGTCGCCGTGCTCAGCGATCACGCGCGCGCACCACTGCGGATTCTCGAGCGCAGCGGTGCCGAGATTGACCCTGGCGCAACCGGCGTCCAGCGCCGCGGTCAGCGACGCGTCGTCACGGATGCCGCCGGAGAGTTCGACTGCGACGTCGAGCTTGGCGATCACCTCGGCGAGCAGTTCGCGGTTGGACCCTCGACCGAACGCCGCGTCGAGGTCCACCAGGTGGATCCACTCGGCGCCGTCGTTCTGCCAGCCCAGCGCGGCGTCCAACGCCGAGCCGTAGTCGGTTTCACTGCCTGCCACGCCCTGCACCAGACGCACCGCCTTGCCGTCGACCACGTCGACGGCGGGCAGGAGTATCAATGGTCTTTCGGCTGGCACGTCACTCATAACCATTCAGAGCCCCTCGACCCAATTGGAGAGCAGCGTCGCACCCGCGTCGCCACTCTTCTCCGGATGAAACTGGGTGGCGCACAACGCGCCGTCCTCGACGGCCGCAAGGAACGGCACGTGATGCGTCGCCCACGTCAGAACGGCACTCGCATCACCCTCCCATTTCTGAGCGGCATAGGAGTGCACGAAGTAGTAGCGGGTGTCGGCGTCCAATCCCTTGAACAACACACTGCCCGGCGCCGCGTCCACGACGTTCCACCCCATGTGCGGGATCACCGGCGCGTCCAAGCGCACGACGGAACCTGGCCACTGACCGCAGCCCTCGCTGTCCACGTCGAACTCCACGCCGTGGGCGAACAGGATCTGCATCCCGACGCAGATGCCGAGCACCGGGTGACCCTTCGCCAACCGCTCCGCGACGATCTTGTCGCCGTTCACGGCGCGAAGCCCCGTCATGCACGCTTCGTACGCGCCGACCCCCGGGACCACCAGACCGTCCGCTGCCGCGGCGGCGACGGGATCGGCAGTCACTTCGACGTCGGCGCCCACCCGCTCGAGCGCACGCTGGGCCGACCGGAGATTGCCCGAACCATAGTCGAGCACAACGACTTTCGTCGTCACAAACTGCCCTTCGTCGACGGCACCCCGGACACCCGGGGATCTGGCTCGACGGCTTGGCGCAGCGCCCGGGCCACGGCCTTGAACTGGGCCTCGGTGATGTGGTGCGGGTCGCGGCCGTAGAGGGTGCGCACGTGCAGGGCGATGCGCGCGTTGTAGGCGAGCGACTCGAAGACGTGCCGGTTGATCACCGTGTGGTACGGCGCGCTCGACCCCGCAATCGTGAAGTGCACCATGAAGTCCGGTTCGCCGGTGTGGACGAAGTAAGGCCTGCCCGACACGTCGACGGCGGCGTGCGCCAGCGTCTCGTCCATCGGGATGAACGCGTCGCCGAACCGGCGGATGCCCTTCTTGTCGCCGAGCGCCTCGCCGAGGGCCTGTCCGAGCACGATGGCGGTGTCCTCCACGGTGTGGTGGCCCTCGATCTCGACATCGCCCTTGGCGTGCACGGTCAGGTCGAAGCTGGCGTGGCTACCGAGGGACGTCAGCATGTGGTCGAAGAACGGCACACCGGTGCTGATTTCGGTCTGACCGGTGCCGTCGAGGTCGAGCTCGACGACGATGTCGGATTCCTTGGTCTTGCGTTCGATTCTCGCGCGGCGGTTGGCCAAGATGGTCATGATCAAGCTCCTCGGAGGCTCTGCTGGACGAGTTCGGTCTCGGAAACGCGCGCGCTGGTGTCGAGCAGCACGTCGTTCTCGTCGACCAGGCCGGTGGTGGCGCGCAGGAAGCCGGGGATGCCGACGTCGCGGATGAGCACGCCGGCGTCGAGGTAGCGCTGCCATGCCGCGGGCGCGTCGGCGAACTCGCCGAACAGCACGAAGTTCGCGTCGCTCGGAATCACGCGGAAACCCATGTCCGCCAAGGCTTCCGAGACCCGGTTGCGTTCGTCGATCAGCCTGGCGACGCTACCGAGGGTGTCGTCGGCGTGTCGCAGGGCGGCGCGCGCGGCGGCCTGAGTGAGCACGGACAGGTGATAC
>NZ_JBOGDD010001339.1:0-3892 GCF_050701675.1 Mycobacterium sp.
GGATTACCCCCACGGCCGCCAGCGGTTTCGCGTGGGGGTAATCCACGTTCGGCGAAACGGTGGCTGTGACCGGGGGCACACGAAATTTCCGCCCAACCGCCACCTTTGAGACACTGCAGACATGACAACCACCAAGCACCGCGAGGTAGCCCGGCTGGATCGGGTCCCGTTGCCGGTCGAGGCCGCCCGCATCGGCGTGACGGGATGGCAACTCACCCGCACCGGCGCACGGGTCGTCAGCAACCTCGTCGGCCGCGGCTCTCTCCAGCAGAAGATCATCCGGCAGATCCCTCAGACCTTTGCGGATCTGGGCCCCACCTACGTCAAGTTCGGCCAGATCATCGCCTCGAGCCCCGGTGCCTTCGGCGAGTCGATGAGCAGGGAGTTCCGCAGCCTGCTCGACCGCGTGCCGCCCGCCGACACCGCCGAAGTGCACGGGCTGTTCAAGGAAGACCTCGGCGACGACCCCGCGAACCTGTTCGCGTCGTTCGACGAGGAGCCGTTCGCCTCGGCCTCGATCGCGCAGGTCCACTACGCGACGCTGCACTCCGGCGAGGAGGTCGTTGTCAAGATCCAACGACCGGGCATCCGCAGGCGCGTCGCCGCCGACCTGCAGATCCTCAAGCGCGGGGCGCAACTCGTCGAGCTCGCGAAGATGGGCCGCAGGCTCTCGGCGCAGGACGTCGTCGCCGACTTCGCCGACAACCTCGCCGAGGAGCTCGACTTCCGCCTCGAGGCACAGTCGATGGATGCCTGGGTGGCGCACATGCACGCCTCGCCGCTCGGCAAGAACATCCGGGTGCCCCAGGTGTACTGGGACCTGACGAGCGAGCGCGTGCTGACGATGGAACGCATCCAGGGCGTGCGCATCGACGACGCAGCCGCGATCCGCAAGGCCGGGTTCGACGGCACCGAGCTGGTGAAGGCCTTGCTGTTCAGCGTCTTCGAGGGCGGCCTGCGCCACGGGTTGTTCCACGGTGACCTGCACGCGGGCAACCTCTACGTCGACGACGACGGCAAGATCGTCTTCTTCGACTTCGGGATCATGGGCCGCGTCGACCCGCGCACCCGCTGGCTGCTGCGCGAATTGGTGTACGCCCTGCTGGTGAAGAAGGACCACGCCGCCGCCGGCAAGATCGTCGTCCTCATGGGCGCCGTCGGCAACGTGAAGCCAGAAGGCGAGGCCGCGAAGGACCTCGAGGCGTTTGCCACCCCACTGACGATGACGTCGCTGGGCGACCTGTCCTACGCCGAGATCGGCAAGCAGCTCTCGGCGCTGGCCGAGGCCTACGACGTCAAGCTGCCCCGCGAGCTGGTGTTGATCGGCAAGCAGTTCCTCTCCGTCGAGCGCTACATGAAGCTGCTGGCGCCGAAGTGGCAGATGATGACCGACCCGCAGCTGACCGGGTACTTCGCCAACTTCATGGTCGAGGTCAGCCGCGAGCATTCCGACGAGCTGGAGGATTGAGCGTTGGACGTCCGCACCGGGACCGCCCGCTCGGGTGACCTCGACATCTACTACGAGGAGATGGGCGACGCAGGAGACCCTGCAGTCCTGTTGATCATGGGCCTTGGCGCGCAGCTGCTGTTGTGGCGCACGGGTTTCTGTGAGCGACTGGTCAACCAGGGGTTGCGCGTCATCCGCTACGACAACCGCGACGTTGGGCTGTCGAGCAAGGTGGAGGGGAGGCACACGGGCGCGAAGCTGTTTCCGCGGATGGTGCGGTCCACACTCGGGCTGCGCAGCGAAGCGGTCTACACGCTGGAGAACATGGCCGACGACGCCGCCGCCCTGCTCGATCATCTGCAGATCGAGAAGGCTCACATCGTCGGCGGGTCGATGGGCGGGATGATCGCGCAGGTCTTCGCCGCCCGGTATCAGGAGCGCACCAAGACGCTCGCGGTCATCTTCTCGAGCAACAATCAGGCGCTGCTTCCGCCGCCGGGACCGCAGCAGCTGCGCGCCGTGACGACTCGCCCCAAGGACACCTCGCGCGACGCGGTGATCGCCAACTCGGTGCGCGTCGGCAAGATCATCGGCAGCCCCGGTTACCCGGTACCCGAGGAGCAGCGGATCGCCGAGGCTGAGGAGGGCTACGACCGGTCGTACTACCCGGCTGGGGTCGGTCGGCAGTTCGCCGCGATCCTCGGCAGCGGCAGTCTGCTGGGTTACGACAAGCAGATCACCGCTCCGACCGTGGTGATCCACGGCCGTGCCGACAAGCTGATGCGCCCCTCCGGCGGACGCGCCGTCGCCAAGGCGATCCGCAGGTCACGGTTGGTGTTGTTCGACGGGATGGCGCACGATCTGCCCGAGGCGCTGTGGGACGACGTCGTCGGCGAGCTCAAGACCACGTTTGCTGAAGTCCCCTGAGGCGATCGCAACGGGAAGCGAAGTCGGCGCGCTGTTGAATCGGCTGGCACGATGGGCGGCGTAGAGTCCACGGTTGAGCGCGTCACGGGGTTTGGCGGGTCATCGGCGACGACGCCGAGCCTCTGATTAGCCAAGGAAGGCCCACGAAAGGCATTTTCGACTATGTCGACTACCCGTAAGAAGGGTGGCCTCAAGCCACACTTCGAGGACGTGCAGGCACACTACGACCTGTCCGATGAGTTCTTCAGCCTCTTCCTCGACCCGACCCAGACCTACAGCTGCGCGTACTTCGAACGCGACGACATGTCGCTGGAGGAGGCTCAGCTCGCCAAGGTCGACCTCGCGCTGGGCAAGCTGGGCCTCGAGCCCGGCATGACGCTGCTCGACGTCGGCTGCGGCTGGGGCTCCACCTTGTTGCGGGCCATCGAGAAGTACGACGTCAACGTCGTCGGGCTGACCCTGAGCAAGAACCAGGCCGCGCACGTCGAGCAGCGGTTCGCCGTCTCGGACAGTCCCAGGTCGAAGCGTGTACTGCTGCAGGGCTGGGAGCAGTTCGACGAGCCGGTCGACCGCATCGTGTCCATCGGCGCCTTCGAGCACTTTGGCAAGGACCGCTGGGACGACTTCTTCGCGATGGCCTACCGGGCGCTCCCGGATGACGGAGTCATGCTGCTGCACACCATCACTGCGCTCACGCTCCCGCAGATGACCGCGGCCGGGCTGCCGCTGACGTTCTCGATCGCGCGGTTCGTGAAGTTCATCCTCACCGACATCTTCCCTGGCGGATACCTGCCGACCACCGAGATGGCGGGCGAGTACGCGACGAGGGCCGGCTTCGACCTGACCCGTACGCAGTCGCTGCAGAAGCACTACGCCAGGACGCTGGACACGTGGTCGGCCGCGCTGGAGGCGCACAGGGACGAGGCCATCGCCGTGCAGTCCGAAGAGATGTACGACCGTTACATGCGTTACCTCACCGGCTGCGCCAAGGGCTTCCACGAGGGCTATATCAACGTCTGCCAGTTCACCCTGGCGAAGTAGGCGTTTCGGCGCGCGGATGTGCCCACCCCTAGCATCTGCGACGGCGCGTCGGCATTCACCCAAGGACCCCTAGATCACCGGGTTTCCACTACGAAATCCGGAAGGCGGACCGTACATGGCCGACCTCATTCCTCACTTCGACAACGTGCAATCGCACTACGATCTGTCAGACGACTTCTACCGGTTGTTCCTGGACCGGACGCAGACGTACAGCTGTGCCTACTTCGAGCGCGACGACATGACACTCGAAGAAGCGCAGTTCGCCAAGATGGACCTGGCGCTGGGCAAGCTCGGCTTACAGCCGGGGATGACGCTGCTCGACATCGGGTGCGGCTGGGGCGCCACGATGATGCGGGCCGTCGAGAAGTACGACGTCAACGTCGTCGGCCTGACTCTCAGCGAGAACCAGCACGCGCACGTCGAGAAGCTGTTCGCCGACTCCGTCAGCCCCCGTTCCAAGCGGGTGCTGCTCAACGG
>NZ_JBOGDD010001340.1:0-2785 GCF_050701675.1 Mycobacterium sp.
GCCGCACACAGTGAGGCCGCTCAGCCGACCGTTGCCGGAGCATTGGCTTCCGTCTCCGAGCCCACCGGCAAGAAGGCCTCCGTCTCGGAGCCCACCGGCAAGAAGGCCTCCGTCTCGGAGCCCACCGGCAAGAAGGCGAAGAAGGCGTAGCCGCAGGAATACATCAGGCCCTTCCCGTCAAGCGGGGAGGGCCTGATGCGTGGGTTTGGCGGTTGCGGCCCGGAAGGATTCAGCCTTGGCGTTGTCCCACGGGGCAGCTGATCTCAGCCCGCTGGGACTGGCGCAGGAGTCTCCTCCGCGGGCGGCGGGGCATCTGCGGCGGGCGGAGCATCGCCCGGCGCGGGCGCAGCCGGTTCGGCAAGGACGAACGGCACCGTCGTCGAACGCAGGTTGCCGAGTTGCACCACCAGGTTGTAGGTGCCGGGTCCGATCGGCTGACGCGGCAGCGGGCAGTTCGCCGCCGATCCCATTCCGGTCCAGGTGACCTCCGTGGTCACCTGCTCACCCGGGTTGAACGTCTTGACGAGCGTCTCGTTGGACGGCGCGCAGTCGAGATTGGACCACAGGCGGTTGTTGTCCAGGCCGTAGACGTAGGCCGCGAGCACGGCGGCGCCGACGTCGCGCTTGCACGCCACCAGACCGATGTTGGTGACGACCATCGTGAACTTCGGCTGGTCGCCGACGACGTAGTCGGGCTGACTCGTGATGCCCTTGACCGCCAACGTGGAGTCGGGGCAGTCGTCGCCCTCCTTGAGGACCGGGGGCGGAACCACAGCCGAGACGGGTGTCGGAGTCGGGGGCGGCGCCTGCTGGGCAGGCGGCAGAATGGGGGTCTTGACCTCGGGGTTCTCACCGGGAAGCGGGGTAGGGGCGCTGGACGTGGCGGCCTGTTGAGCCGGAGCGTCTCCGCCGGTGCTGTTACTGAAGACCACGATGGCGATGACGATCACGATGACGAGGACTAGCGCCCCGACCCCCAACGCCAGAAACCGCCGGCGCCGGTAGATCTCCGGCGGCAACGGGCCAGGCGGTTCGGTTTCCAGCACGAATACCACGGTAAGGGCAGGTCACGCCATAGCGTCCGACCTTGCTCGGCGTGTCGCGCGTCAGCCTTCGCCGATATCGCCCAAATGATCCCGCAGAACCACCCGGCCATCGGCCAGGTGGTAGGTGAGCCCGACGATCGCGAGCCTGCCCTCCTGGATGCGCTGAGCGATCTCCACGGACCTCACCCGCAGCTGGGCCACCGTTTCGTTCACGTGCCGCGCCTCGAACTCGTCGACACGCGTGAGCCCGGCACTGCGCCCGAGCAGGATCGACGGGGTCACTCGCTCCACGATGTCGCGTACGTAGCCGCCGGGCACCTCGCCGTCGTCGATCGCCGAGAGCGCCGCTCGAACCGCTCCACAGCTGTCGTGGCCGAGCACCACGATCAGCGGCACGTCGAGCACCGAGACCGCATATTCGATCGAACCGAGCACGGCCAAGTCGGCGACGTGACCCGCGGTGCGCACCACGAACATGTCGCCGAGGCCTTGATCGAAGATGATCTCGGCGGCCACCCGGCTGTCGGCGCAGCCGAAGACCACGGCGGTGGGCTTTTGCCCGTGGGCGAGTCGTGCCCTGTCCGCGATGCTTTGGCTGGGATGCGCCGGCTGGCCGGCGACGAATCGCTCGTTACCCTCCTTCAGTGCTTTCCAGGCGGATATCGGGTTCGAGTTGGGCATGGGCACATTGTGCACGGAGTCGGAGTTGACGGTCGATCCGAGTGAACTGCTGCGCTGGTACGAGCGTGCGCAGCGCGACCTGCCGTGGCGGCGGCCGGGAGTCTCGGCCTGGCAGATTCTGGTCAGCGAGTTCATGCTGCAGCAGACGCCCGTCGCCAGGGTCGAGCCGATCTGGCGCGACTGGGTGGCCCGGTGGCCGACGCCGTCCGCCACCGCAGCGGCAAGCGCGGCCGACGTGTTGCGCGCATGGGGCAAGCTCGGTTACCCACGCCGGGCAAAGCGGTTGCACGAGTGCGCGACGGTGATCGCGACCGAGCACGGCGACGTGGTGCCCGACGACGTGGACGCTTTGCTCGCACTCCCGGGCATAGGCACGTACACGGCACGGGCGATCGCGTGTTTCGCCTACGGCAAGCGGGTGCCCGTCGTCGACACCAACGTCCGACGGGTCGTCGCCAGGGCCGTGCATGGGAGGGCGGACTCGCCTTCCAGCGTCCGCGATCTCGCCGACGTCGACGCGCTGATTCCCAATGACTCACGCGCACCACGTTTTTCGGCGGCATTGATGGAGCTCGGCGCGACCGTGTGCACGGCTCGTTCACCCCGCTGCGGAGTGTGTCCGCTCAGCGTCTGCGCCTGGCGGTCGGCCGGCTTCCCGCCGTCGACTGAGCCCACCCGCCGGGTCCAGCGCTACGCGGGCACCGATCGCCAGGTTCGCGGACGGTTGTTGGATGTGTTGCGGGCCAACGACGCTCCGGTCGACAGAGCGCAGTTGGACGTGGCCTGGCTGTCGGACCCGGCGCAACGCGATCGGGCGCTCGTCTCGTTGCTGGCCGACGGTCTGGTCGAGCAGACCCCCGACGGCCTGTTCGCGCTCAGCGGAGAAGGTGGTGAAGCCAGGCCACTGAACGGCCTGGTGAACTAGCCTGGGAGGGTGGCCGCAAGAGTTTCGCGGGCTCCGCGGACCCGGTACGCGTCGCGGGGCGATCTGGACATCGCCTACCAGGTGATCGGCGACGGACCGGTGGACCTGGTCGCCATGCCGGGACCCTTCGTAC
>NZ_JBOGDD010001341.1:0-2956 GCF_050701675.1 Mycobacterium sp.
CGAGGCATCCCTACAAACTACACCCATGTAGTCTTAACTGAACGGTATTGCGTTTAGGCCGCGCTGTTAGGCCGCGCTGTTAGGCCACGCCTGGTGCCAGCTGATCTTGGGCGGATCGCAGGGCCGCGTCGAGTTCATCGAGGGTGAGACCGTCCGTTCGACGGAGGTGGATCTCGATCTGGTACTCCGGCTGTCCGGTGCCGCCGAAGATCGGAAGGACCACGAATTCCGTCGTCACGAGCTCTGTTTCCAAAGTTCGGGTCACCGACGTCAAGGTCACCATCGTCATCAGCGTGCTCAGTTGACGCGTCACCGATGCTGTGGGCTGCAGCGATGCAAGCACTCCGGCGAGGCGCTCGTGCAGAGACGATTGAGCGTCATCGAAGCGCCAAGCCCCGTACCCGCGATCCCGGATATCCCCTAGCACCTGGCAGTGTCCCTCGATGTCGGTCTGGGTCAGTCGTGGCGTGACCCGGTGCAGCCAGTCAGCGACCGCGTCGTCATCGCGCCACGCCATCGCGACCAGACCGAACGGCGGATCGATCGGGAAGCGATGACCAACCGCGTGCTCGCCCTCGATGGGATGCCCGACGGTGTCGACGGTGATCAGATGCCGCCCGCCGATCTTGGACATCGAGCAGCCCGCGTCGAGACGCAAGTGCAGGTCCATCAGGGCAGCGCGGCCACGATCGAGCAGCGGGAACTGTCTGCGCAGGCCGTGCACCAACCCGAACAGGCCACTGCCCAGCCTGAACCTTCGGTCGTCGTAACGGACCACCCAGCCGCCACGCTCCAACTCGGCCAGCACCAGCGCACACGTCGACGTGGTGATGCCGCATTGCCTGGCCAGTTCGGCCGAGGTCCGGCCGTCGACCGAATCCGCCAGTGCTTCAACCACGTCCATCGCGCGGCGGGTCGGCGGCGACTTCGGCATTGACGTTCCCACGATCACCTCCCTACCATGCCTCCGAATACTAGTTAACAGCATCCTAATAATAGGAGGACGATGACGGTCAAAGTGGGGGTCTGGGGACCGGGGTCCATGGGTGTCATCGCGCTACGCGCGGTGATCGACCACCCGGAATTGGAACTGGTCGCCCTCGTCGTGCACAGCGAGGCCAAGCAAGGCCGCGACGCCGGCGAACTGTGCGGGATCGATCCGGTGGGTGTAGTCGCCAGCCGGAATCCGGACGATCTGCTCAACGGCGACGCGGACGTGGTGATCTACGCGGCCGCGGGCAACCTTCGTGTTCTCGAGGCGCTCGACGACATGGTGCGGATCCTGCGGGCAGGCAAGGACGTGGTGTCCTGCTCGGTGGTGCCGCTCGTTTACCCCGACGCCGTCGACCCGGCCTTCATTGGCCCGCTACGGGACGCCGCCTTGGCTGGCGGAAGCTCGTTCTTCACCACTGGGATCGACACCGGCTTTGCCAATGACATTCTGCCACTGGCATTGTCGGGCCTTTCCCGCAACATCGACACTGTTCGCGTTACCGAGATGTTCAACTACGCGACCTACCCCGACCACGGGGCCGTCTACGAGATCCTCGGATTCGGCAAACCCCCGGAATTCGCGGCCCTGGCCGCGACGCCCGGCGTCTTCACCTACGGCTGGGGACCCGTCCTGCACCAGTTGGCCGCGGGGCTCGGTGTCCGCATCGACGACCTCGCCGAGGACAACGAGCGCGTCCCCACCGACGAAGGGTTCGACACCCCGACCGGTCACATACCGGCCGGGACGATCGCCGCGATGCGCTCGACACTCACCGGATACGTCGACGGCAAGCCGACATTCGTCGTCGACCACGTCACCCGTATGCGTGACGACATCGCACCGGAGTGGCCGCAGCCCACCATTGCCATCACGCCGAAGGACCTCGGCCATGGCGGCGCCTCCGGCCGTGGCGCCTATCGGGTTGAGATCGAGGGATCGCCGAGCATCCGATGCGAACTGGAACTGGCCGAGCACCACGACCACGATCTGGGAGCCCGCGTGGCCGGCGCATCCCGGATGGTGAACGCGGTCCCGGCGGTCTTCGCCGCCGCACCCGGACTCCTGTCGGCGCTGGATCTCCCACTGATCACCGGTACCGGTCTAGTGAAGCCGGCACCCGGTCCCTCTCCGGACAGCCGGGTGGTCGGCGTTCGCTGAAACGATCAGTCCCGTCGCAGCTTCCGGCGGCCCAACATTGCAGTTGGCCGCCACAAGGGTTGGGCGCCAGCGTCAACGACATCCGCCACGGGTGACGCGACAGTGGAAGCCATGCACATGGTCACATCACAAACCCCAACCGGTGTCGCCGTCGACGAGAGCACGAAGGCTGATAGCGGCCCCCGGGCCCGCGTCAAGTACGTCGTCGAGGCGATCGGAACGTTGTTTCTCGTATTCACGGTCGGCGCCGCCGTCGGGAGCCGCAGCCCGCTTGCCCCCCTGGCGATCGGCGCCGTCCTGATGGTCATGGTCTACGCCGGCGGCCACCTCTCTGGCGGGCACTACAACCCTGCGGTTACCTTGGCGGCCCTGGTGCGGCGGCGGATCACGCTGCGGGATGCCGCCGGTTACTGGCTCGCGCAGTTCGGTGCCGGTCTGCTCGCCGCGGTGCTGGTGCGAACAGTCATCGACCCAGCCCAGGTCGCCAAGACGACGACACTGACCCTGACGGGCGCCAGCCTGCTGGCCGCGTTCGCAGTGGAGCTGCTGTTCACGTTCGCGCTGTGCTATGTGGTGCTCAACGTCGCCACCAGCAAGGATCACCCGGACAATTCGTTCTACGGCCTGGCGATCGGGTTCACCGTGGTGGCGGGCGCCGTCGCAGTCGGAGCGATCTCCGGCGGCGCCTTCAACCCGGCGGTGACGCTCGGCGCGGCCGTGATGGGAATGTTCGCCTGGCCGACGCTGTGGGTCTACCTGGTGGCGCAAGTCGTCGCCGGCGCCGGCGCCGGCGCTGTATACCTC
>NZ_JBOGDD010001342.1:0-1528 GCF_050701675.1 Mycobacterium sp.
CCACCAGCGAGGCACGACCGGGATCGAACGCCAGGATCTTGCGGTCGATGCGCTGCCCACTGCCCGCCGGGTCGTCGACCTCCGCGAGCAGGCCTCGGTAGAAGCCGTTGCGGGTTGAGGCAGTGCGGTCACCGAGGTGCTCGACGATGGCCTGCGCGGCGTTCGTGCGGTTGGCTGCGATGCGCACGTCCCATGGGACGCCGTCGGTGTTGCCCAACGCGGTGTCTGCGGTGCGGCTCACCGACTCGAGAGCCGCGCGGACGTCAAGGGCGGCGTCGCCGTCGGCAGCGCCGAGCCGGTCGAGTGCGTCGGCGATCTGTCCGGACAGCACGGTGGCCCGCGCGATCAGCATCTGCGCGGCGACTCCGACGTCGTTGCCGGACAACGTGATCAGCAGGGTCGATGGCGGGGCGTCCGGTTCGACGGATCCGTCGTCGCCAACCAGGAAGCCCTCCGCGCGTGCGGCGTCGACACGTGCCGCGACGTCCGACTTCGCGACCTCGATCTGCTCGGATCCGTCGCGCGCGGCGACGGCCGCCAGTACCAGGGCCCGTGCCACGGCGTCACCGTTCAGTGCGAAGGCCTTGGCATCGTGGCGCGCCGCGTCGCCGCCGGCCCCCGCCCACGCCGGTCCGGTGTCCTGCCCGGCACGCGAAGCCGCGACGACGTTGGCATGAATGACGCGCGCAGTCTCGTCCCAAGCGTCCGCCAGACCTCGGAGCGCCTCTGGTCGCCACTGCGAGGCCTGGGTCAGAGACGGCCGACTCATCGTGGCGCGCCGAGGCGGCCGGCCTGTTGTTCGTCGGCCAGTTGGACCGCAGCTGCCGCCGCCATCGCCGCCGCCGCCCACGTGCGCATCCGAGCGGCGACGTCCGCGAGCCGATCCTCGGCCGACGGACACGTCGCGGCAGGCAGCAGGCTTGAGCCGGGCATGTCCGCCGAACTCAATGCGGGCCAATGGATTTCGTCGAGACGATCTGCCCCGTCGAGCACGCTTTCGGCAAGCGCCCGCACCGCCGCCGCGTCCATCCGCAAAGTCCCCATGCCAGATGTTGACGGATCCGAGGGCGGGTGCGCACGATTCATCCACAGGCGTTCGGAGCCGCCGTCGACGGACCAGGCAGCGGGTGTCAATACACCCAGCACCGGTAACCCGTAAGCTCGGTACGGTGCAGCGGCGAATCATGGGCATCGAGACCGAATTCGGTGTGACGTGCACTTTCCACGGCCACCGGCGCCTGTCTCCCGACGAAGTTGCCCGCTACCTCTTCCGGCGTGTGGTCTCGTGGGGCCGTAGCTCCAACGTGTTCCTCCGCAACGGCGCCCGTCTCTATCTCGACGTGGGTTCGCACCCCGAGTATGCGACCGCCGAATGCGACAGCCTCATTCAGCTCGTCACCCACGACCGCGCAGGTGAGCGCGTGTTGGAGGACCTGCTCATCGACGCCGAGCAGCGGCTCGCCGACGAGGGCATCGGCGGTGACATCTACCTGTTCAAGAACAACACCGACTCCGCGGGCAACTCCTA
>NZ_JBOGDD010001343.1:0-2990 GCF_050701675.1 Mycobacterium sp.
GTTCATGGCCGTGGTGCCGGCATTCGTCAAGTCCGTGATGGGCATCGACAACCACGCCGTCGCGGGCACCTTGGCCGGGTCCATCTTGGCGGCATCGGCTGTCGCTCAACTGCTGTCCCGCCGCATCAGCCCGCAGCGAGCCGTCGCGATCGGCTCCGCCATCCTGGTGGTGGGGATGATCATTCTCGCTGCGGCACTGCAACTCTCGTCGCCGTACCTCTTGCTCGTCGCGGCCATCGTGGCCGGCACCGGGCAGGGCATCAGCTTCAGTCGGGGGCTGGCCTCGATAACAGAACGCGCGCCCGCCGACCGTCGCGCCGAGGTCAGCTCGACGTACTTCGTCGTGGCGTACGTCGCGCTCGCGCTGCCCGTCGTCAGTGAGGGATTCGCCTCCCAGCATTGGGGACTGCGCACCGCGGGCGTCAGTTTTGCGATCGCCACAGCGGCGTTGGCCGCGGTCTGCCTGGTGGCCATCCTGATTCAGGAGCGACGCTCGAATGCAATCGAAACCGCGTAGCCGGCCAGTGGTTTCGGTGATGCCACCGGCACTGACCCAGGCTGGCGCCGGCTTAGACGCTCTTGCGCCGGAACTCCCTGCGACTCTCCGCGGGGCCGGTCGACCGCGGACCGTGCTTGCGTCCGCCGTCCTTGTGTTCGGAGCCGCCGCCGGCGTTGGCCTTCTTGCGCTCCAGCGCCTCGCGGAACTTGCGCTTGTTCTCGTCGGAGGATTCGGTCTCGTCAGAGGTCTCTTCGGCCATGCCTCAGCGTAGCGCGCCACGGCGCCGGCGTTAGCGCACGCCCGGTGGCATGCCATACAGATGGGAGATGGGCATCGTCATCAATACGCGCCGGTCGTCGACCATCGCCTGGCGGTATTCGTCCCAGTCGGGATGCTCCCTGCCTGCGATGTTGCGGTACAACGCAATCAGTCCCTCGACGGTGTCGTCGTCCGGCGTCGTCGCGGTCGGCGTGAGGATCGCGTTGCCTTCGGCGACCGCGTAGGCCCAGCCGTCGTCGGAGCTGACGTGGATCGACGCGCGGGGGTCCCGGCGCAGATTCCTGGTCTTGGCGCGCGGCTCGGTGATCGACACCGCAATCGCCACCTCGCGGGCATCGAAGTGATAGGAGACGTTCGACAACTGCGGCCGACCGTCCTGTTTGATGGTCGCCAGCACCCCAAGCGAGTTTCCACCGATCAAGGCCAACAGCTTCTCGTCGAACACCTGGCGGGTCACGGTCACCAGCGTACGACCGCGTAGCGCGAGGGTGACCCGATTCCGTAGGCGGATCCCTTACCCACCTTTCTAGAATGACCGGATGACCACGATCGACGGAACCACACTGGAAGGTGTCTCCGCGACGACCCTGTGGACCCTGCACGGACGCGGCACCGAGGCCAAGCGCTCCGACGGAGTGATCCGCGATCCATGGGCCGTCACCCTGCTCGACACGATCGACTACGACTACCTCAAGTTCGGTAAGCCCCATCAGACCTTCGGCCTGCGCGCGGCGGCGTTCGACACCGTCGCGAGCCAGTACCTGGTGGCGCATCCGAAGGCCTCGGTCGTGGCACTCGCGGAGGGGTTGCAGACCAGCTTCTGGCGCCTCGAACGAACTGGTGTTATCGACGAATCCACCTGGTATTCAATCGATTTGCCACCAGTCATGGAGCTCAGGCGGCAGCTACTGCCATCCGACGACCGCATCGTCGCACTCGCACAATCCGCGCTGGACCGCTCCTGGATGGATCGCGTCGACGCGAGCAACGGCGCCTTCATCACCGCCGAGGGCTTGCTGATGTACCTCGAGCCGGAGGACGCCCTCGGTCTGATCGCCGACTGCGCGGCCCGTTTTCCCTCCTGCCAGATGATGTTCGATTCCGTTCCACGCTGGTTCAGCGCCCGCACCCTGAAGGGTGTGAAACTCTCGGAGCGCTACTTCGCGCCTCCCATGCCGTTCGGCCAGTCCGCCGATGAGGCCCTCGCGATCGCGGGCTCCCTTGCCGGGGTGCGGCTGGCTCGGGACATCGCGCTTCCCCCTGGCCGCGGGGCGTGGAGGCTGGCGTCGGCGCCCGCGTTGGATCGCGTCGGCCTGTTCCGCCGCAGCCGACCCAGCGTCACCCTGTTGGAGTTCGCATGACGCGGTACGTCGCCTTCCTGCGCGGCGTCAACGTCGGCGGCGTGAACCTGAAGATGGCCGAGGTCGCGGCGGCCCTGACCGAGGCCGGCTTCACGGCGGTACAAACGGTGCTCGCCAGCGGCAACGTGATATTGGAGAGCGGCGCCAACACCTCAGGAGTCCGCAAGAAGGCGGAGGCCGCGTTGCGTGAGGCGTTCGGGTACGACGCATGGGTCCTGGCCTACGATCGGAGCGCGGTGGCTGCGATCTCAGCGGCCTATCCGTTCGAGCGGGAGGTCGAGGGCCACCATTCCTACGTCACCTTCGTCTCCGACGCCGACGTCCTCGACGAACTGGCCGAACTCGCCAAGGACCCGGGCCCCGACGAGTTGATCGAACGCGGCGAGGGCGTCGTCTACTGGCAGGTCCCCAAGGGCGGCACGCTGGACACCACCATCGGCAAGACCATGGGAAAGAAGCGGTACAAGTCGTCGACCACCACCCGCAACCTCAGAACCATCGAAAGGGTGCTGGCCAAGTGAGCCACCGGTTTCATTGGCCGACAGTGGATTCACCGTCTGAGAACTTCGCCTAGCCGAACGCCGTTTCGACGTAGCGCAACGCGTCGTCCTTGCCGACGCCGAGCGCCTTGGCCGCCGACGCGTAGGTGTGCGCCGCAGTCGCCATCGCGACGTCGGCAGGATCCACCCGTGCGACGAAAGTGCCGAATCTGCCTCGAGTTTCGAGCAGCCCGGCCGCTTCGAGCTCACGGTAGGCACGGGCCACCGTGTTCACCGCCATGTTCAGCTGGCCCGCGAGGTCCCGGACGGTCGGCAACCGGGCTCCCGGCAGCAGCCTGCCGTTCCGAACAC
>NZ_JBOGDD010001344.1:0-2770 GCF_050701675.1 Mycobacterium sp.
ACCCTGATCTACGCGACGCTGTCCATCGCCGCCCTGTCGGTCGCCGTGTGGGCGCACCACATGTACGCCACCGGTGCGGTGCTGCTCCCGTTCTTCTCGTTCATGACGTTCCTGATCGCCGTCCCGACGGGCATCAAGTTCTTCAACTGGATCGGGACGATGTGGAAGGGGCAGTTGACCTTCGAGACACCCATGCTGTTCTCGGTGGGCTTCCTCGTCACGTTCCTGCTCGGTGGCCTGTCCGGCGTCCTGCTCGCCAGCCCGCCGATCGACTTCCACGTCACCGACTCGTACTTCGTGATCGCGCACTTCCACTACGTGCTGTTCGGCACGATCGTGTTCGCCACCTACGCGGGCATCTACTTCTGGTTCCCGAAGATGACGGGCCGTCTGCTCGACGAGCGACTGGGCAAGCTGCACTTCTGGCTGACGTTCATCGGCTTTCACACCACCTTCCTGGTGCAGCACTGGGTCGGCGACGAGGGCATGCCGCGGCGCTACGCGGACTACCTGCCGTCTGACGGCTTCACCACGCTCAACGTCGTCTCGACCATCGGTGCGTTCATCCTCGGCATCTCGACGCTCCCGTTCACGTGGAACGTGTTCAAGTCGTGGCGCTACGGCGAGCCGGTCGTGGTGGACGACCCCTGGGGCTACGGCAACTCCCTGGAGTGGGCGACCAGCTGCCCGCCGCCGCGGCACAACTTCACCGAGCTGCCCCGGATTCGCTCGGAGCGGCCGGCTTTCGAGCTGCACTACCCGCACATGGTCGAGCGGATGCGGGCCGAGGCCCACATCGGTGGAGGGCCGCACCCGTCCGACGGTGACGTCACCGAACTCGATGACGCGCAGGTTCGCAGCTGATCGGGTCGTCGAAGTCTGCCCGCAAGGGTGAACACGTCAAGGGTGTCGGCTGTGCTTGATGACTCCTCGCGCAAGCGTTCATCGCTTCTGATCACCGTGTCGGGTGTCGATCAACCGGGTGTGACGTCGGCGCTCTTCGGAGTGCTCGCCCGCCACGAGGTCGAGCTCCTCAACGTCGAGCAGGTCGTCGTCCGCGGCCGCCTGACCCTGGCCGTGCTGGTGGCCGGGCCCGGCGAGGCAGCCGGTGCCAGATTGCGCGACGAGGTCACCGACGCGATCCGCAGCGTCGGGCTGGACGTCACCATCGAGCGCAGCGACGACATGCCGGTTCTGCGTGAGCCGTCCACGCACACGATCGTCGTCCTCGGCCGCCCCATCACCGCAGAGGCATTCGGGGTGGTGGCACGGGAGGTGGCGATGCTCGGAGTGAACATCGACACCATCCGGGGCGTCTCCGACTACCCCGTGACGGGCCTGGAGCTGCGTGTCTCCGTTCCGCCGGGGTCTGCCTACGGTCAGCTACAGACGGCGCTGGCCCGGGTGGCCGTCGCCGAGAGCGTCGACATCGCACTGGAGGACTACAGCCTGTCGCGACGGGCCAAGCGGCTCATCGTGTTCGACGTCGACTCGACGCTCATCCAGGGTGAGGTCATCGAGATGCTGGCCGAGCGGGCCGGCGCGCTGGCCGCCGTTGCGGAGGTCACGGATGCCGCGATGCGCGGAGAGTTGGACTTCGCCGAGTCGCTGCACCGTCGGGTGGCGACGCTCGCGGGCCTGCCCGCCGAGGTGCTCGACGACGTCGCCGATCAGATCGAGCTGACGCCAGGGGCGCGGACCACGATTCGGACCCTGCGCCGCCTCGGTTATCACTGTGGGATCGTCTCGGGTGGGTTCCGCCAGGTGATCGAGCCTTTGGCGCACGAGCTGATGATGGACTTCGTCGCCGCCAACGAACTCGAGATCGTCGACGGCAAGCTGACCGGCCGGGTCATCGGCAACGTCATCGACCGGCCGGGAAAGGCCAAGGCGCTCAGGGATTTCGCGCAACAGGCCGGTGTGCCGATGGAGCAGACCGTCGCGGTCGGCGATGGCGCCAACGACATCGACATGCTTGCCGCCGCCGGGCTGGGCGTGGCGTTCAACGCCAAGCCCGCCCTGCGTGAAGTGGCCGACGCGTCCCTGAGCCACCCGTACCTCGACACGGTGCTGTTCCTCCTTGGGGTGACGCGCGGGGAGATCGAGGCCGCCGACGCCGTCGATGGAATGGTGCGCCGCGTCGAGATCCCCGAGTAGCTCTCCTCGCGAGCTCAGCTTTGCTTGAGTGCAGCGGCGACGATCGGCTTGGCCCATGCAGGTGTCTTCGAAAGATCCGGTGGGCCGACTATCTTGCCCCGTTCACGGTGCAGCAGGAGGACGGGAGCGCGTGATCCACGACTAGACGACGACGGCTTGCGCCTCCGCGCCGCCCGTGTTGGCGCCGGTCACACTGCGCCACGCGCGCGCCAGTAGCTCGATCGCCTCGGTCAACTGCTCATCGGGCAGCGTGAACGGCACCCGAATGAAGCGCTCCAGCGTGCCGTCCACCCCGAACCGTGGCCCAGGTGGGATCTCCAGACCCATCCGGGAGGCAGCCGCCGAGAGCGCGGAACTCATGGGCGCAGGTAGCCGCACCCACAGCGACATCCCGCCCTTGCCCGGGTCTGGTCGCCAGTCGGGCAGGTGCTCGTCGAGCAGGGCAAGCAGCAGCGCGCGCCGTGCGCGCAGTATTTCGCGACGCTCGGGGAGCAACTCTTCGGCAAGGCCGAGAAGCCTTGCGGCGGCCAGCTGTTCGACGATCGGCGTGCCCATGTCGATCGCGGGTCGCAGCGCTCCGATGGTCGTCAAGGCGCTGCGCTCGGCGCGGATC
>NZ_JBOGDD010001345.1:0-2189 GCF_050701675.1 Mycobacterium sp.
GCTCGGTGCCGGTTCGATGACCGGGCTGCCGATCATCGAGACGAAGGCGAATGACGTGTCGGCCTACATCCCGACCAACGTCATCTCGATCACCGACGGTCAGTGCTTCCTGGAGACCGACCTGTTCAACCAGGGTGTGCGCCCCGCCATCAACGTCGGTGTGTCGGTGTCGCGCGTCGGTGGCGCCGCCCAGATCAAGGCGATGAAAGAGGTCGCGGGCTCGCTCCGTCTGGACCTGTCTCAGTACCGCGAACTGGAGTCCTTCGCCGCATTCGCCTCTGACCTCGACGCCACGTCGAAGGCTCAGCTGGAGCGTGGCGCCCGCCTCGTCGAGCTGCTCAAGCAGCCGCAGTACAGCCCGCTTTCCGTCGACGAGCAGGTCGTGGCGATCTTCCTGGGCACCAAGGGTCACCTCGACTCCGTTCCGGTGGAAGACGTTCAGCGCTTCGAGGCCGAGTTCCTCGAGCACGTGAAGGCCAGTCACGACGGAATCCTGAAGGACATCCGGGAGACCAAGAAGCTTCCAGAAGAGGCCGCGGACAAGCTGACGGAGGTCGTCAACGACTTCAAGAAGGGATTCGCCGCCACCGACGGAAGCTCCGTGGTCGACAACGAGGCTGCGGCCGAGGCACTCGACCCCGACGACGTCGAGAAGGAATCCGTCAAGGTCCGCAAGCCGGCGCCGAAGAAGAAGTAGGACCGGAGAGGTCTGGAGAGCACATGGCTGCAACACTGCGCGAACTACGCGGACGAATCCGCTCCGCCGGGTCGATCAAGAAGATCACCAAGGCCCAGGAGCTGATCGCGACGTCGCGAATCTCCAAGGCGCAGGCCCGCGTCCGGGCGGCCCGGCCGTACTCAGAAGAGATCACCAGCATGCTCACCGAGCTGGCGGGAGCCAGCGCGCTGGATCACCCGCTGCTCGTCGAGCGGGAGTCGCCCAAGCGGGCCGGGGTGCTGGTGGTGTCGTCGGACCGTGGTCTCTGCGGTGGCTACAACGCCAACGTGCTGCGCCAGTCCGAGGAACTCTTCTCCTTGCTACGCGAAGAGGGCAAGACGCCCATCCTGTACGCGGTTGGCCGAAAGGCATTGGGCTACTACCGGTTCCGTGAGCGGGACGTGGCGGAGTCGTGGACCGGCTTCTCCGAGCGGCCCACCTACGAACACGCGCGCGAGATTGCTGACACCCTGGTTGCGGCATTCCTCGCGGGCGACGACGACGATGGTGACGATCCTGGCGACGACGGCATCCTCGGGGTCGACGAACTGCACATCGTCTTCACCGAGTTCAAGTCGATGCTTTCCCAGTCGGCGCTCACCTTGCGGATCGCGCCGATGGTGGTCGAGTACGTCGGCGAGCAGGAGAGTGGGCCGCAGACGCTCTTCTCCTTCGAGCCCAACCCGGAGGCGCTGTTCGACGCCCTGCTCCCGCGGTACATCGCCACGCGCGTCTATTCGGCGATGCTGGAAGCCGCCGCGTCGGAGTCGGCATCGCGCCGCCGTGCGATGAAGGCAGCCACCGACAATGCCGATGACCTGATCAAGGCGCTGACGCTGGAAGCCAACCGTGAGCGCCAGGCCCAGATCACCCAGGAAATCAGCGAGATCGTCGGTGGCGCCAACGCGCTTGCCGATGCCCGATAGCCCTCGATAGACAACACCGGAAGCAAAGAGAAGCGAAGAGAAAATGACTGCCACCGCAGAAGATTCCAAGACCGCAGGTCGCGTGGTCCGCATCACCGGCCCGGTCGTCGACATCGAGTTCCCGCGCGGTTCCGTACCGGAGCTGTTCAATGCGCTGCACGCCGAGATCACCTACGAGCAGATGGCCAAGACCCTCACGCTCGAGGTCGCCCAGCATCTCGGGGACAACCTGGTGCGGACCATCTCCATGCAGCCCACCGACGGACTGGTGCGTGGCGTCGAGGTGACCGATACCGGCGCGTCGATCTCGGTGCCCGTCGGCGATGGCGTCAAGGGCCATGTGTTCAACGCGCTCGGCCACTGCCTGGACGAGCCCGGTTACGGCGAGGACTTCGATCACTGGTCGATCCACCGCAAGCCCCCGCCATTCTCGGAGCTGGAGCCACGCACCGAGATGCTGGAGACCGGCCTGAAGGTCGTCGACCTGCTCACCCCGTACGTGCGCGGCGGCAAGATCGCCCTGTTCGGCGGCGCCGGCGTGGGCA
>NZ_JBOGDD010001346.1:0-3820 GCF_050701675.1 Mycobacterium sp.
CCCCTACACGTTGCTGAGAAGAATCTGAGAAGGACGTGGGCAATGGCCAGACACAGGTCGAAGCGGGTTCATCGGGTCGTCAAGAAGGCGTCGATTGCGGGAGGCGCGGCCGTGACCGCGACGGCGCTGACACTGAGCCTGGCGGGCCCGTCAAGCGCCGCCCTACCTGAAGTCCCCAAGATCCCCGGGGTCAACGTCATCACCACCGGGCCGCCGTTCGGCCTCCTGGGCATCGTTGGCCTCAACCCGTTCTGGGTGCCGGCACTGCCGTCGAGGATCGCCGACGAGATCAACGGGACGTCCTATCTGGGGGGCACCGACCTCAACATCCCGGTGACGGTGGCCAACCCGGCATATGACCCGAAATGTACGAACGAGAAGATCTGCCCACCGAAGACCATCACGGGACACCTCGACCTCGATCTGGTGAGTCTCCGTGTGCCCGTAGTCCTTGCGTTCGGCATCGGTGCGCTGGCCGCCGGCATGGCCTACCCGGAGGTTGAGGCTGATCTTCACAACCAGCCAGGTGGGACGGCCCCTGGCGCCGAGCCGGGATCGAGCGTCACGATCGTGCCGATGATCCTGCTGCGAAACCCGGGCCGCAACGACGGCGGCGTGGCCGCCCGGTTCGCGCCGTTCTTCGCGATCTTCGGCATCGATACCGCCACCAACGATTTCGACGTGCAGACCGACGGCACCGCCGTGCTGGTGCCGGTCAAGGTCGACGTCGCCATGCAGAACGACCCGCTGTCCGACTTCGCCGCGTGGCCGAACCCGGTCACATTGCTCAACAACGCAGCGGCGTTCGCCTTCCCGACGTACATCCTGCGCGGCTCCGATCTCACCGGAGTTGGTCCGCAGACGCTCAATCCGCTGGTCGCCAATCTGGTGGGGAACTTCGCGTCCGCGATCATCGGCGACGGCCTCACCGTCGACCTTCCCGGCGCACTCCCCGACGTTGACATCTCGAGGACGGCGGCCATCCTCGCAGCCAACCCCCTGCTCTCCAGTGCGCTAGGCGGAACCTTTCCTGGCGTCGACATCGCGATCCCCAACGGCTCGACGTTGGAAGACCGCTACGAGGCGCTCAACCTGTATCTGACGGTAGAGAACGGCGCGCAGCCCATGCTCGAACCGTTCCGCTATCCAACTGACGTGTTGAGCGTCCTGACCGGCCAGACCATCACCAACCCGTTCGCGGATGCGGTCGAGCCGGCGATCACCATGCTGGGAAACCTCGGCTATACCAACGTCGTTCAGTACGGCGACGATCCGAACGACTTCCGCGACGACTACCAGCGCGACTTCTCCAATGACTTCGGCAGCAACGGCGGAGAAGCCATGCCGTTCTTCAGCTTCCCGCAGAACATCGATTGGGGAGCGGTGCCTGCAGACTTCGTCACCGCGTTGAGCGGCGGCACCCGGGACGCGTTCTTCTATGGCGGGATTCCAGGACTCAACAATCCGCCGCCCACGCAACACGAAAATCCCGTCGGCTTGGTCGTGGATCTCCTCAAAGGCGCGGTCGGCTCAAGCAGCCTCACCGATCCTGCGGCAGTGACGCCGCTCGCGGCGAACGCCGGGCCCGATCAAAATGCCCAGCGGATCGCAGTCAATGCCGACGCGACGACACCCTCGCCCGCCCCGCCCCCGAGTGGCACCACGGACAGGCAGCGTCCGCGATTGGGCATCTGGCGCGGCAGCATGAAACCGCCGATCAGCAATAGGGCATCCACCGTAAAGGTCGGTTCACCTGGCAAAAGCCCACTGCGGCAGACGATTAGCAACACCCGTCAGCAGATTCGCGACTCCGTGGGCGACTTCGCCAAGCGCGTCGACAAAGTCACGAAGCACATAGCCAAAGCAGCTACCGGCGGTGGGGCTCATGACGACAACGACGACGCACACGGTGAGTAGGTGAATCCCGGCTGTTAGCGAGCGATCTCGCGAATTTGAACGCTGTCCCAGATCCGGGCCTACTGTCCCAAACCTCGCCGTTTTGCTGACCAAGCCTTTGTCCACGGTGTTAGTTTCGGCCCATGAACCCAATGCTGATGAAACGCACCGGTGCCCTAGCTGCAGCTTTTGCCATCACAGGCGCAGCTCTCGTCGCGTGCTCGCAAGAAGCAAAAGATTCCACCAAGGACGCGGCGTCGAGCGCGTCGAGCGTTGCGTCGTCGGCGGTCGATGCCGGCACGAGTGCGGCGAAGTCCGGCGCGAGCGACGCCTCAAACGCCATGACGTCAGCCGCCGCGGGCGCACCCACCACGATCAACGCCCCCGGCATCGGTGAGGTGACACTCGACGGTCCCACCGCGGAGGCGTTCAGCAAGGCCGGCGGTGAGGCTACGTTGGGCCTTCCGACCGCGCAGCCGGAGAAGGTGGGCGATGGCACGGTGCAGGCCTTCGCCAACGGCACCATCTACTCGTCACCGACGGCAGGCGCACACGTCGTGCAGGGTGAAATTTTGCGGGTCTACACCGAAAACGGGGGCCCGGCGGGCAAGTTGGGCTTCCCAAGCACCGACGAGGCCGAAACGGCTGGCGGACCCGACGTCGCCGACGGCGGTTGGATCAGTGAGTTCGAGCACGGCACGATCACCTGGCTGAACAAGGGCGGCGGCGCGTTCGCCGAAACCGTCACACCGAAGTAGACATCTAGGTTCTTTCGGCCGCCGCCGGCTCATTCCAGGGCCGGCGGCGCGTGGCCGTAGACGGCTGTCCTGAGAACGGCCGTCTACTTGCGCAGCGTGAACTGGTTTACGTCGATGTGGCCTGACCGGAATGCCTTGGCGCAACCGGTCAGATACCTCATGTATCGCTGGTAAACCTCTTCGGACTGAATCTCGACGGCCTCGGTCTGGTGTGCCTCCAATGCCTCAGCCCAGTGGTCGAGCGTCCTGGCGTAGTGCAGCTGCAAAGACTGCCTACGGGCCAAGTTGAAACCCGCCTTCGACGCATGGAACTCCACCATCTCGATCGGCGGCAACTGGCCGCCCGGGAAGATTTCGGCGGCAATGAATTCGTTGAAGCCCGCCAACTCTTCGGACCATGGCAGGTCGCGTTCGGCCATCTGCTGCACGGTCAGCATGGTGATCGAGTGCAGCAGCATGACCCCGTCATCGGGCAGGACGCGGTAGGCCATGTCGAAGAAATCGTCGTAGCGGTCGTACCCGAAGTGCTCGAACGCACCGATGGAGACGATTCGGTCGACGGGATCGTCGAACTGTTCCCAGCCCTGCAGTAGCACCCGCCTGCTACGTGCGGTGTCCATCGAGTCGAACGCCTTCTGCACATGGGCGGCCTGGTGCTTTGACAACGTCAAACCGATGACGTTCACGTCGTATGTCTCGATGGCGCGGCGCAAGGTGCTACCCCAGCCGCAGCCGACCTCCAGAAGCGTCATCCCGGACCGCAGACCCAGCTTGGCCAACGAAAGGTCTATCTTCCTGATCTGCGCTTCTTCCAGCGGTATGTCTCGCAGGCGGTCGAAATACGCGCAGCTATAGGTCATGGTGGGGTCGAGAAACAGCCGGAAGAAGTCGTCGGACAAGTCGTAGTGTGCCTGTACTTCTTGAAAATGCGGCGTCAGTTCCTCAGCCATGACGGTCACGCGCCTTTCTCGCCTCCGGACCATGGAACGGGTTTGTGAGAACTTCCCGAGATATTCCACCATAAAATCCCTGCGTCGCAATTTCGGCAAACTTCCTCCCCCGTCACACAACCGTCAGGAGCGGCCATCGCCGTATGGCCGTGGGAACACACCACCGCAACGGTGAGTGATTTGAATCACATGCGGGTACTCGACGCTGGTCGGTCG
>NZ_JBOGDD010001347.1:0-1584 GCF_050701675.1 Mycobacterium sp.
GACGAAGGATGCGGGCCGCGAAGATGCCGGCATCGTCCGCTTCAAGCACTATGGCGTGAACCAGCACGACACGCTGGTCTTCGAAGGTGAACGCACCGTGCTGATGAAGCGCCGTTCGGCCTGGGCCGACAAGTAAGACGCGGAACGGTTGGATGGTTCGGGAACGCGAGTGCGGTGCGGGCACCGCACTCCGACCCCGCGGCGTCTAGGGCGACTTGTCCTTTGCCGAGATCAGCTCGCCGAAACGGATCCACTTCGTTCCATCGAAGCGCGACACCCTCGCCTGCTGGATCGGCGAGTAGTCGGTCGGCGTGTAGCTCACCTTGATGCCGGGCAGAAGCAGCGGGAGTTCCACATCCGTGAGGTTGGTCGCCTGCTTCAGCACATTCTCGCGGCTCAGATCGTTGCCGCTGTTGCGCAGGATGCGCTCGATCAGGTGCGAGGTCATGTAGGCGAACGCCGCCGTCGAATCGGAGGCGGCCTCGTTCGGCGCGTACTCCTTCATGAAGGCATAGTACTCTTTCATCGCCGGATCGTCGTTCCACTCGGGATCTCCCGGGAACTTGACGAACTGCAGGCTGATGAGGTCCTTGGACTGCTCGAGGCCGGCCGGCTTCAGGACGTTGTCGAGCGAGGAGATCGCCTGCACGATCACGTGCGTGGGCTTCCAGTTCAGGTCGTGGACCTTACGGATGGCCTGGGCCCCGAACTTCGCCGTCGAGACGTTGAACAGCGTGTCGGCCCCGGAGTTCTTCAGCTCGATGATCTGACTGTCCACCGTGGTGTCGGTGACGTCGTAGCTCGATTCCTTGACGATCATCTTCCTGGCCCTGTCGCCAAGCGCGTCGCGAAATCCCTTCAGATAGCCTTTTCCGTACTCGTCGTTCTGGTAGAGGATGCCGATCTTCGCGTCCGGCTTGCTCGACAGGATGTAGCGCGCGAGCAAGGTCGCTTCGGTGGGCTGCAGCGTGTAGAACGCCGTCGACCAGGGGTAGGGATTGGGACTCGCGAACACGCCCGCCGCGCTGGAGATGACGAGGTGCGGCACCTTCTTCTGGTTCAGGTACTTCGCCACGGCGACGTTGGGGACCGTGCCGACGGAGCCGAACAGTCCCAGGACCTGTTCGCTCTCGACCAGCTCGCGAACGCGCTCCACGGCCTTGGGCGGACTGAAGCCATCGTCCAGCGACAGCAGCTTGACGGAGCGGCCGTTGATGCCGCCCTTGGCGTTCAGACGGTTGATGTAGGCGAGGTCGACGCGCCCCTGAACGCTCCATGCCGAGACCGGTCCGCTGTAGGGCATCGTCTGCCCGATCTTGATTTCCTTGTCGGTCACTCCCGGACCGTTGGTCTGCGCGATTGCCCCGGTCGTCAGCAGCAGGCCGAGCATTGCCGCTGACCATGCAGCACGGCGAGTCGAGATCATTGTTTCCTCCGTCGTGGTTCTTGCGATGACGCGAGACGCGTTCGCCAAAACCATGCGATGGCATATCCGGCTCACACAATGGCGAGCGGCGCCGGCACTGCGACTCATCACACTTGTGATGCACTCGTCGGCCGGGCGGACCGCGACCCGCGGTGCGC
>NZ_JBOGDD010001348.1:0-2328 GCF_050701675.1 Mycobacterium sp.
TGCGGGCCGACCGGGCGGTGCTGAAGGACGCGTTCGCTCAGCACGGTCTCGGCCTGGTGCTGCTGGGTGCCGACCCGCTGCGACCACCCAGGAGGGTCAACCCTGGCGACCGCTACCGCGCCATGGAGCAGTTCTTCGCGGCCAGTGGCACCACCGACGCCGGCGCGGCGATGATGACGTCGACCGCGTCGGTGCAGGTCAATCTCGACGCAGGTCCGCGCGAGGGCTGGGCGGCCCGGGTTCGCCTCGCGCACGCGCTCGGGCCGACGATGATCGCCATCTCCGCCAATTCGCCGTTACTGGGCGCCGAATTCTCCGGCTGGCGCAGCACCCGGCAGCGGGTGTGGAGCCAGCTCGACTCGGCGCGCTGTGGCCCGGTGCTCGGCGCCAGCGGTGGTGATCCGGCCGACGACTGGGTCCGCTATGCGCTGAAGGCGCCCGTGATGCTGGTGCAGGGCCGCGAGACGGTGCCGATGACCGAGGTGGTGCCCTTCGAGGACTGGGCCGACGGCCGCGCGTTGCTCGGCGGTCGTCGCCCGACCGGAGCCGATCTCGACTATCACCTCACGACGTTGTTTCCGCCGGTGCGGCCGCGCGGATTCCTCGAGATCCGCTACCTCGATAGCACCCCCGACGACGTCTGGCCCGCGGTCGTCTTCACGCTGGCCACGCTGCTCGACGATCACGCGGCCGCCGAGGTCGCCGCTGAGGCCACCGAGTCGGTCGCCACGGAGTGGGACCTGGCAGCCAGGGTCGGGCTCGGTGACCCGCGGCTGCGGGAGGCGGCCGTGCGCTGCGTCCGGACCGCCGCCGAACTGGCACCCGTGGAATTACACGACGCGATGCAGAGGTTGTTGACTCAGGTGGAACAGGGCAGGAGTTCGGCCGACGACTTCTCCGACCTCGTCGTCGGCAATGGCGTCCAGGAAGCGGTGAGCCGAGTGGCGGGGCGAACGGTGTGACGACGCGAGAAGCGCTGGCCAGGGATCTCTCGGTGGCGCGTGAGCGCACCCTGGCGCTGGTGGAGATCGACGATGCCGAACTGCTGCGCCAGTACGACCCGCTGATGAGCCCGCTGGTGTGGGATCTCGCCCACATCGGCTGGCAGGAGGAGATGTGGCTGCTCCGCGGAAATGATCCGCGCAGGCCCGGGCTGCTGCCGCCGGCCGTCGAGGGGCTCTACGACGCCTTCGCGCACTCACGTGCCAGCCGCGCCGACCTGCCGCTGCTGCCCCCCGAGGACGCGCGTGCGTTCTGCGGCACGGTGCGCGCGAAAGCCCTTGACGCACTTGATGTCCTACCCGCCGAAGACGGCACGGGTGTCGACCCGGCCTTCGTCTTCGGCCTGGTGGTGAGCCACGAGAACCAGCACGACGAGACCATGCTGCAGGCGCTGAGCATCCGCACCGGGCCACCGATCCTTGGCCGCGGCACACCGCTGCCAATGGGACGCTCCGACGTGGCGGGCACGTCGGTGTCGGTGCCGGGCGGCCCGTTCGTCCTCGGCGTGACGGCCGCCGATGAACCCATGTCGCTGGACAACGAACGCGATGCGCACGTCGTCGACGTGCCGTCCTTCCGGATCGGACGCGTCCCCGTCACGAACGGGGAGTGGCGCGAGTTCATCGACGACGGCGGTTACCGCGAGCCGCGGTGGTGGTCCGAAGCCGGCTGGGCGCACCGCGTCGAGGCGGGGTTGACGGGGCCCAAGTTCTGGGAGGCCGACGGGACGCGCAGGCGGTTCGGGTACCTCGAGGACATCCCCGCCGACGAACCCGTTCAGCACGTCACCTTCTTCGAAGCCGAGGCATACGCCGCGTGGGCGGGTGCCCGGCTGCCCACGGAGATGGAGTGGGAGAAGGCCTGCGCGTGGGACCCGGCGACGGGCGCGCGCCGCCGATTCCCATGGGGCTCTTTAGAACCCACTGCCGCGCTGGTGAATCTGGGCGGCGAGGCGTTGCGGCCCGCGCCGGTCGGGGCGTATCCGGCAGGAGCTTCGGCCTACGGAGCCGAGCAGATGCTCGGCGACGTGTGGGAGTGGACCACGTCGGTGCTGCGGCCGTGGCCGGGGTTCACGCCGATGCTCTACGAGCAGTATTCGCGACCGTTCTTCGAGGGTTCCGGGGCTGGTGACTACAGGGTCCTTCGTGGCGGCGCGTGGTCGGTCGCCTCGAGCATCCTGCGGCCCAGCTTCCGTAACTGGGACCACCCGATCCGCCGTCAGATCTTCTCGGGGCTGCGGTTGGCCTGGGATGCCTGATGTGTAGACACCTCGGCTGGCTCGGCGAGCCCATGGATCTGGATTGGCTCGTGCTCAAGCACCCGTAC
>NZ_JBOGDD010001349.1:0-4175 GCF_050701675.1 Mycobacterium sp.
CACTGACGGCACGTCGTTGATCCGGGTAGTCGGGATCGACGCGCGCGGCCTCCAGTCCCTTGTCGCAGCCCGGCCAGAACAGCAGGAACCGGTATCACCTGCCGTAGAACGGGAGATGGCGCAACGCCCACCGCACCCCCGGCCCGACGGCCGCGTGGTAGTTCGGGTTCGGGAACATCCACTGGGCGGTCCGCTGAAAGACGGTGAGGTGTGCGACGTCCTCGGCGATCGTCGGAGCGATCTGGAAACCGCTTGCGCCCGCGCCGATCATCGCAACGCGTTTGCCGCTCAGATCCACCGAGTGGTCCCACTCCGCGGAGTGAAACGCGGCTCCGGAGAACAGGTCTCGGCCCGGGATCGGCGGCAGCTGGGGTCTGTCGAGCTGCCCCACTGCGCTGATGACCGCGCGAGCCTGCAGTGTCGAGACCGTGCCGTCGAGTCCACGCGTGCGGATGGTCCACATCGCCGTCGCGTCATCCCACGACGCGTCGGTGACCTCGGTCTCCCACCGGACGTGCGGCCCGACGCCGTACTTGTCCAAGACGCGCTGGAAGTAGTCCTGCAGCTCTGGCTGTTCGGCGAAGAAGTGCGTCCACTGATCGGTGGGTTCGAAGCTGTAGCAGTAGAAGTGATTTCCGACGTCGACCCGGGCACCCGGATACGTGTTCTGATACCAGGTGCCCCCGGGTCCGGCGTTCTTCTCGACGATCGTAAAGGGGATGCCGGCCTCCTTCAGCCGGATGCCCGCGAGCAATCCGGACTCACCGCAGCCGATGACGACGACGCCGAACTCGCCGCGTGCGGTCTCGGTCGACGTGCTGACCGCGCGGGCATCGGTCCCGTCGAGCTCCATCTCCTCGAGCAGCATCGGCACGTACTCGTCGGGCACCGGCTCGCAGACGAGCCACTCCATCATCTCCTTGAGCAGCTCACCGGTGATCGGCTCGGGCTCTGGGCAGCCGCGGTCCCGGTAGTCGGCGATCATCTTCAGCGCGATCGTGCGAACGGCGGACTTGTCCTCCTCGGACATGTACCCCTGCACCTCGTTGAGGAAGAGTCCGGCCGGCTTCAGCGCGCCGCGGATGAGCGTGGGATCGCCCGCCATGTGGACCAGTGACAGCATCAACGTCGGGATGCTGACGTCGAGCAGCGCTTCGGCGATCTCCTCGTCGGAGTTCGTAAAGGGTTGCCCTGCATGTGGGTTGCGCACCCGATGGTGCTACCACGGCGAAACGGTCACGCGCAGGCCATCCGCGGAAACCGGCGTCGCGGGTTGGGTCCGCGACGGCCGGGGTAAAACTGTTCAATGACGTACGACGCCGAGCACCAGGACGGTTCCGACGCCCACCTCGACCGTCGCCCCACGGGCGTCGACGACGACACGATCGCGGCGGTCGGGAAGGTGTCGGAGGCCTTGGAGTACGTCGAGCGCGCCCGTGGCCATCTGTACTCCTTCCATCAGTTGATCGGCCATGCCGACCTGACGCTCGGCGAAGCCTGCGACGAGCTGCGGTCGGCAGGTCACGAGGCCGTCGCCGACCGTTTGCAGACGGAAATGATGGGCCGCAACGTGCTCCACGGCCGCTGGACCTTCCAGGTCGTCGAGGAGTTCGACGACGGCTACTGGACCGAGTTCCGCGACCAAGAGCGCCGGGTGCGCGACGACCTGCAAGCGGGTGAGCGCCACGTGTTCGAGGCGACGATGAAGGAGCAGCGACGCACTCACGGCCGACTGGGGCACGAGGCCAGACCGTGAGGCGGGTCAATGGCACCCCACCGCCCGACGTGCCGATCTCCGACATCAACCTGGGGTCGTGGGACTTCTGGGCTCTGGACGACGAGATGCGCGACGGCGCGTTCGCCACGCTGCGGCGTGAGGCACCGGTGTCGCATCAGCCGGAGTTCGTCCAGGACGGCTTCGAGCCGGGCAGGGGGCACTGGGCCGTCACCCGCTACGACGACGTCTTCCACGCGAGCAGGAATCCCGAGATCTTCAGCTCGGCCGCAGGCATCGTCATCGGGGACCAGACGCCGGAGCTGGCCGAGTACTTCGGTTCGATGATCGCGATGGACGATCCGCGGCACACCCGGCTGCGCAACATCGTCAGGAGCGCGTTCACCCCGCGGGTGCTGACCCGCATCGAGGACTCGGTCCGCGACCGCGCCCGGCGCCTCGTCGAAGCGATGGTTGCCGACAATCCCGACGGCACGGCCGAATTGGTCTCGTCGCTGGCCGGACCACTTCCGCTGCAGATCATCTGCGACATGATGGGGATCCCGGAAGAGGACCACCTCAAGGTCTTTCACTGGACCAACGTGATCCTGGGGTTCGGAGACCCGGAGATCACGGCCGACTTCGACGAGTTCGTCAAGGTCGCCATGGACATCGGCGCTTATGCCGCCGCCCTTGCCGACGACCGCCGCGCCCATCCTGGTGAGGATCTCACCACCAGCCTGGTCCAGGCCGAGCTCGATGGCGAGCGGCTGACGTCCGCAGAGGTCGCATCGTTCTTCATCCTGTTGGTGGTTGCCGGCAACGAGACGACCCGCAATGCGATCAGCCACGGGGTCCTCGCGCTGAGCAGGCACCCCGAGCAGCGCGACGACTGGTGGAGCGACTACGACACGGTCGCGCCGACCGCCGTCGAGGAGGTCGTCAGGTGGGCCTCCCCCGTTGCCTACATGCGCCGCACGGTGACCCGCGATACCGAACTCGGTGGTGTCGAACTCGTTGCGGGCGACAAGGTTACGCTCTGGTACGGCTCGGCGAACCGCGACGACGCCAAGTTCGACGATCCGTGGTCGTTCGACGTGCGCCGCCACCCGAACCCTCACGTCGGCTTCGGTGGGGGCGGTGCTCATTTCTGCCTCGGCGCGAACCTGGCGCGGCGCGAGATCACCGTCGCCTTCGAAGAACTGCACCGCAGGGTCCCGGACATCGCCGCCACCGAGGAACCGGCTCGGCTGCAGTCTGCGTTCATCCACGGCATCAAGCGACTGCCGGTCGCGTGGACACCGCGGAGCTAGGCGACTCCCTCTTCGAACGCCTCGCAGAGTTCGACCAGGTCGGCTCGGGTCGGCCCGTCGGGCACGGCGGGGCGCCAGCCGCCGGCGAATATCTCTCTGGCCCTTGGTTCGACGGCGTCGAGACTGGCGGGCAGTGCAGCCATCCTGGCGTACGGCTCGACGACGGCGCGAACGGTGTCGTCGGCGGCAGCCGCAGCGACGACGAGGTCCGACGTCAAGCGGCGTGTCGTGTCCACCTCGCCACCGGACCACCGTCGGATCCGGTCGGCGTCGGCATACCGGTGGTCGTCGAACCACGGCCGGATCCGGCCCGACGCGTCGATCACGACGTCGGCCATCAGTCCGCGACCGGCTACCGTCACGCCGAGGACGCGACCTTGATCACGCACCAGCCCGTCTCGTCCGAGGGCGGTCGACGTGGCGTGGTGTGCCACTGATCCCGTGCTCTTCACCCGGTTCGTGAAGGACAGAGGTTGGTCCGTGAAGGCATTCGAGGCGTGGTTGCAGCGCTTGCTGGTCGCTCAACTGCTCGCGTGACTCGTCGGTCCCGGGTTCTGGTGTGAACCCGAGACCGACGAGTCACGTCGCCGTATCCCTAGTTGACTGCGCGGTGGCGCTTCTCGTCGTGCTCGACGCGGATCGACTCATCCCGCTTGATGCGGTCCTTCTCGGCGTCGTCACGCGCGTCGTCGGCATCGTTCTCGCGGCGCGGATCCAGACCGTCGGCGCGTTGACTCTCGGCGTCGAGACGTTCCCTCGAGGACGCGGCCTCGTCGCGATGGGTGGCGGCCCTGTCCGCCAGGCGGGCTGCCTCTGCGGCCTTCGCCTCGGCTTCGGCGGAAGCCGCCCTTGCCTTCGCGTCGGTCTCGGCGGCGACCGCCTCACGCTTCTCCACCCGAGTGTTCTCCTCGCGGACCTCCTCACGGATGCGGTCGGACTCGGCGACGCGCTTGCGATCACGGGTACGGCGAGCGACGAACGCAAGCGCGAGGATCACGAGCAGGACCACCACGATGACCACGACGATGGTATTGGTATCCATGTCGGGACTCCTTCGGCTACTGGCACGTCACGAATTGACGTACTTGCTGATTCCGCGGATTCCCTTGATGGCCTACGTTCAAACCGTCATGGCGTGACGACAGACC
>NZ_JBOGDD010001350.1:0-7020 GCF_050701675.1 Mycobacterium sp.
CACCTACTGATAGCGATACAATATCTGCTACTTTTGTAAAGTCGTCTACGTCGGAACTCGAGGTTGAAAACATGCCAACACCCGTCATCGTCGGTGCCGCCAGGACGGCGATCGGCCGGTCGTTCAAGGGAACGCTGGTCAACACGCCGCCCGAAACCCTGATCACCACCGTGCTTCCGGAGGTCGTCCGCCGGTCCGGGGTCGACCCGCAGGACATCGACGACATCATCTTCGCCGAATCTCATTACGGCGGTGGCGATCTCGCCCGCTACGCTGCCACGGCCACCGGTTTGGATCACGTCCCCGGCCAATCGGTGAACCGGCACTGCGCAGGCAGCCTGACCGCGATCGGCAACGCGTCGGCCCAGATCGGCTCAGGCATGGAGCGCGTGCTGATCGCCGGCGGCGTGCAGTCGCTGTCGATGACGCCGCTGACCAACTGGCGCATACCCGGTCCCGAATTGAAGTTCGAGGAGCGGTGGATGCCGCCGACGCACGTCGAGGGGCCGGACTCGCCGGCCAAGGACATGTCGATCACCGTCGGCTGGAATACCGCGCAGTCCTACGGCATCACCCGCGAGGAGATGGACGCATGGGCGGCCCGGTCGCACGAGCGTGCCATCGCCGCCATCGACGCGGGGAAGTTCCTCGACGAGATCATCCCGCTGAAGGTGGAACTCCCAGACGGCTCGGTCATCGACTTCAGCGTCGACGAGTTCCCCCGTCGCGGCACCACCGTCGAGAAACTGGCCGGACTCAAAGTTCTCCACCCCGAGATCGAGGGCTTTTCGATCACCGCAGGAAATGCCAGCGGCACCAACGACGCCGCCGCGGCGGTGGCGCTGGTCGAAGCCGACTACGCCGCGTCGAACGGTCTCGGAGTGCTCGGCAGGGTCACGGCGTGGGCATCCGCCGGTGTCGCCCCGCGCGACACGGGTCTCGGCGCGGTCAAGGTCATCGGCAAGGTGCTCGACCGGGCCGGCCTGAAGACATCCGACATCGCCCTCTGGGAGATCAACGAGGCCTTCGCGTCCGTGCCCATCGCGGCAGTGCGTGAGCACGGTATCGACGAGGAGAAGGTGAACTTCTCGGGCAGTGGCTGCAGCCTGGGGCACCCGATCGCCGCCTCCGGGGCGCGCATGGTGACCACGCTGATCTACGAGCTGCAACGCCGAGGCGGCGGCATCGGTGTCGCCGCGATGTGCGCGGGCGGCGGCCAGGGCGGCGCTGTCATCGTCGAGGTCTGACGCGACGTGCGGAACGGGGTCAGCGCGCGCTGGCCTCACTCCGCCGCGCCGCGGCAGCCTTGACGGGCTTGCGGCGCTGCGCGGCGGGTGTCGTGGCCTGCTGCTCGATCAGACGGGCGGCGTGATCGAGGATGCAATCGAGGCCGTACTCGAAGTTGGTCTCGTCGGACGCGCCGATCCGGTGGCCCTCGTCGGTGACCTTGGCCAGCAGCGGCGTCGTCTCTGGGTCGATGACCATCGCCTCCTCGAATGAACCGGGCCCCTCATCGGAGGACCGGTTCTTGTCGTAGAGACGCTGCAGCACAACCGATCCGCGAACGTGTACCGACACGGCGGAGTAGGTGTCGAAGGCATCCTCCGGCGTCAGGCCAGCCTCGACCAGGCCCTCGATCGCCTTCTCCACCGCGACCACGCCGAGCTTGGCCGCCCGCGGGCTCAGGGCCGAGCGAATCAGGATGAGATCGCACAGGATCGGATTCCCGAGGAACGTCGTTCGCATCGTGCGCGCGTGGTTGCGCAACGTCTCGCGCCAGTCGTTGGCCTCAACGTACGGGGTGGCGAACACATACTGCTTCAGGGCGCGATCGGTCATCGCGTTGAGCAGATCGTCCTTCTTGCGGAAGTACCAGTAAATGCTCGTCACGCCCACGCCAAGGTGCTTGCCCAGCAACGGCATACTGAGGTTGTCGATGCCGAGTTCCTCGGCCAGCTCGAACGCGCCCTTGATGATGTCATCGGGGTTGATGGACCCGCGCTCGCGTCGTTGACGCTTCTCGGCGGTCACTTGCTTGGCCACCTGGGCACCTCCATCTGATGACGACCGCATCCGCAGCCGCGCTTCGGCGGACATCAATCTACCGGCAACGCTCGCGTGCGCCGTTTGCGCGAATCCGTGTCGGGTCTCACCGGCGCCACCGTGAAGCTTACCGGTAGGTATTCAGTTTGGCGTTCATTGCGTGGTCAGCGCGCTCTTGGCGCTGCATCGCAATGAGCCGTCGCTCCCAAGACATGGCTATCGAAATGCCTATAGTAGGTTTCACCGGGTAACGGGTTCAGGAAGCAACCGAAGAGGCAAGAGGGGCACGTGGCCGACGAAATTCTCACCGAGCGCCAAGGGCGCACGCTCGTCATCACCATCAACCGACCGGAGGCGCGCAACGCGTTCAACACCGCGGTGAGCCAGGGGCTCGCGGATGCCATGGACGAACTGGACGCCACCGCTGAGCTGTCGGTCGCCATCGTCACCGGCGCCGGCGGAAACTTCTGTGCGGGGATGGATCTCAAGGCATTCATGGCCGGTGAGGTTCCCGCCATCCCAGGCCGCGGCATCGGGTTCACCGAACAGCCGCCGCGCAAGCCCGTCATCGCAGCCGTCGAGGGATACGCGCTCGCGGGCGGTACCGAGATCGTGCTGGCGACCGACCTCGTGGTCGCGTCCAAGACCGCGAAGTTCGGCATTCCGGAGGTCAAACGCGGCCTGGTGGCAGCGGGCGGCGGCCTGCTCCGGCTGCCGCACCGGATCCCGTATCAGAAGGCGCTCGAGCTGGCGCTGACCGGAGACAGCTTCACCGCCGAAGAGGCGGCCTCTTGGGGCTTCGTCAACGTGCTCACGGAGCCGGGCGAGGCGCTGGCGGGCGCGTTGGCCCTCGCCGAGCGCATCACCAAGAACGGACCCCTTGCGGTCGCGGTGACCAAGGAGGTCATCGTGAAGTCCGCCGAGTGGTCCGAGGCCGAGATGTGGAAGAAGCAGCAGGAACTCATCCTTCCGGTGTTCTCGTCCAAGGATGCGATGGAGGGCGCGACCGCCTTCGCCGAGAAGCGCGCGCCGAACTGGACCGGGTCCTGACGGCCTAGGCCGAGGTCGGGACGGGCCCCACCATGGATCTGGGCTTCGCAGGCGCCACCGCCGTCGTGGTCGGCGGCGGGCGGGGCATGGGCCTGGCCACCGCACGCTGTCTCGCGGAGGACGGGGCACGGGTGGCGATCATCGGCCGCTCGAAGAACGTCCTGGACCGGGCCGCTGACGAGCTCAGCGGCTGCGGCAGCCCGGATGCCTTCGGCGTCGTCGCCGACACCACCGACCCCGCCAGGGTCGAGGTGGCCTTCGCCGAGCTGGGCGAGCGCTGGAACGGTGAGTTGAACGTACTCATCAACACCGTAGGGCCAAGCGCCAGTGGGACTTTTGAGCAGCTGACCGACGACCAGTGGCGTGCCGCCGTCGATGACGGCGTGATGGGCATGGTGCACTGCGTGCGGACGGCGCTCCCGTTGCTGCGTAACGCGCAGTGGGCGCGAATCGTCAACTTCTCGGCGCACTCGACGCAGCGTCAGAGCATCATGCTGCCCGCCTACACCGCCGCCAAGGCGATGGTGAACAGCGTCTCCAAGAACCTGTCGCTGCTGCTGGCCCGCGACGAGATCATGGTCAACGTCGTCTCGCCAGGCAGCATCGCATCCGAGGCGCTCGTCGGCTGGGCCGAGTCGGTCGGCGTCGACGGTTCCGAGCCGTACCGACACATGGCGGCCATCGACGAGAACTTCTGCCATCCGGCGCACCTTCCCCGCGCGGGCCTGCCCGACGAGATCGCCGCTGTCGCCGCCTTCCTGGCGTCGCGGCGCAATTCCTACATGACCGGGGCCAACGTGAACGTGGACGGTGGTTCGGACTTCATCTGACGGTATGGGAGCGATGCAATGGCGAATGCGAAGGAAGCTCGGGACTGGGCACCGGATGCGTTGCGCGGCATCGGCGACTCGCTCTACACCCCATTCTGCGGTATGGATGGCGACGACATCGACTGGGCCGCCTACCGCACGCTGGTGCGGTACTGCGTCGGCGATCTCGGCCACGAAATGCTCTGGTGCACGAGCGGGCTGTCCGAGTTCTGGGCGCTGACGCTTCAGGAGCGCAAGTGTCTTCTCGAGATCGCGATCACCGAGGCGCGGGCGCTGGACCCAGATGTGGTCATTCAGGCCTGCACGTCGTCGATGTCGGCCAAGGACAGTCTGGAACTGACCCTTCATGCTCAGGAGGCAGGCGCAGACATCGTCTACCTCCAGACGCCGATGATGGAGGTACACGGCGGCGAGGGCGTACTGAACTTCTTCCGCTACATCGCTGATCGGACCGACATAGCGCTGGGCATGTTCAATTCGCCGTCGTCGGGCTACGTGCTGACACCTGCCGAAGGCGCGCGCATCGCGGCTGAGATTCCGGCGGTGTGCGCATCCAAGGAGGGCGCGTTCCGGCCCGCCGCCACCCGGGTGCTGCACGAGATGGCGCCGAACCTGCAGATCTGGGAGTGCGACAAGACCGTCTACCGAGCGGGCTGGCTGCGTGACGGAATCGTCTGCTCTGCGCAATTGGGCACCGCGGGTTACCTTTTCGAGACGCCGCAGCGCCGAATCTACACCGAGTATTGGAACCTGATCTGGGACGGCAAGCTGATCGAGGCGATGGACTACGCCAAGGTCTCTGGCCTCGACCAGTTCGACCTCGACATCGGTTGCTGGTTCACCTGCTGCCCCGGGCGTGCGGACTACTTCACGCACTGGGGCGGGGCATTCAAATACGCGGCGTCGGTGCTCGGTCTGCCGATCGGCGATCATCCCGATTCGCGCCCTCCGCAGGCGGTCTTGCCGGACACTGCAAAGGTGCAGATTCGGGACGCCTACCAGCTTCTCTGGCTGCTGGAAGGGTGACTTCTCGACCTTGCGGAAGCCACTACCGATAGGTGTACAGTATGTCCATACATCCAGTTGAGGCCGCGTCCGGATAGGTGTGTTGGGTTGACCGTTTCCGATCAGCAGAGTCCGGTGCTCTACGACGTGCGCGACAGCGGAGTCGCCGTGGTCACGTTGAACCGGCCCGAGCGCATGAACGCGTGGGGCGGCGGTCTGGCGTCGGCTTTCTACCGCAGCATGGACGCGGCCGAGGCGGACCCCGACGTACGGGTCATCGTCCTCACGGGGAGCGGTAGGGCGTTTTGCGCGGGCGCCGACATGGGTGACCTCGACACCATAAGCGGCGCAAGCGAATCGACCGGCGGAGACACCGATGTCACCCAGTTGGTCGGAGAACGGCATCCCCACTTCGTGACCGATTTGGGCAAGCCGATCGTCGCGGCCATCAACGGAGCCTGCGCCGGTATCGGGCTCACGCAGGCGCTGATGTGTGACGTGAGGTTCGCCGCGGCGGGGGCCAAGTTCACCACCGCGTTCGCTCGGCGCGGCCTCATCGGTGAATACGGCATCTCGTGGATCCTGCCGCGCGTCGTCGGCTGGAGTGCCGCGCTCGATCTGTTGCTCAGTGGCAGGACCTTCTACGCCGAGGAGGCGGCCGACCTCGGAATGGTCAAGGAGGTCACTGCGCCCGAGGACCTGATGCCCCGAGCGCTGGCCTACGCCGAGGACATCGCCGCGCACTGCGCGCCAAGTGCGATGGCCGTCATCAAGCGTCAGGTGTACGACGATGCGCTGCGCGACCTCGTCGCCACCAGTGCGCACGCGGAGAAGCTCATGCACGAGTCGATGCAACGCCCCGACTTCATCGAGGGCATCACCGCCTTCTTCGAGAAGAGACCACCGACCTTTCCGGCGCTCAAGGAGGACAAGCCGTGAACGACCAGCGAGAAGCGAAGCGAGATCGCGCATGACGAATGTAAAGCCTCTGGACTACAGGGCCATCGACGTCGACAACCACTACTACGAGACGACCGACTCGTGCACCCGCCATCTCCCCAAGGAGTTCAAGCGCCGCGGCGTGCAGATGCTTCAGGAGGGCAAGCGGACGTTCGCCGTCATGGGCGGCGTGGTCAACCAGTTCATCCCGAATCCGACGTTCGACCCGATCATCGAACCGGGCTGTCTGGACCTGCTGTTCCGCGGTGAGATCCCCGAGGGTGTCGATCCGGCGTCGCTGATGAAGGTCGACCGGTTGCCCGACCATCCCGAGTACCAGAACCGTGACGCCAGGGTGAAGGTCCTGGACAGGCAGAACCTCGAGACCGTGTTCATGCTGCCGACGTTCGCCTGCGGCGTGGAGGAGGCCCTCAAGGGTGACATCGAGGCGACCATGGCCACCGTGCACGCGTTCAACCTGTGGCTGGACGAGGACTGGGGCTTCGACCGACCCGATCACCGGTTCCTTGCGGCGCCGATCATCTCGCTGGCCGATCCGGACAAGGCGGTCGAGGAGGTCGAGTTCGTCCTGAGCCGCGGCGCCAAGAACGTCTGCGTGCGGCCGGCCCCGGTACCCGGAGTGGTCAAGCCGCGCTCGCTGGGCGATCCGCTGCACGACCCGGTGTGGGCCCGGCTGGCCGAGGCAGGCGTTCCCGTGATCTTCCATCTGTCCGACAGTGGCTATCTCGCAATCGCGGCGCTGTGGGGCGGCAAGGGCACGTTCGAGGGATTCGGCAAGAAGGACCCGCTCGACCAGATCCTGCTCGACGACCGGGCCATTCACGACGCGATGGCCTCGATGATCGTGCACCAGGTGTTCACCAGGCATCCGAAGCTCAAGGTCGCGAGCATCGAGAACGGTTCCTACTTCGTCTACCGCCTGATCAAACGCCTCAAGAAGGCCGCCAACACCGCGCCGTACCACTTCACGGAGGACCCCGTGGAGCAGCTCAGGAACAACGTCTGGATCGCGCCGTACTACGAGGACGACGTACAACTGCTTGCGGACACCATCGGCGTGGACAAGATCCTGTTCGGCTCCGACTGGCCGCACGGTGAGGGGCTCGCCGACCCGATGACCTTCACCGCCGAC
>NZ_JBOGDD010001351.1:0-9392 GCF_050701675.1 Mycobacterium sp.
ATTTCTCACGGGAAGAGGATTAAGTGAAAAAGATGAGGTGAGGTTTACCTAACTAAAGGCAGGTTTGCAATGACCTGCGTCACGCCTGAAGCCGAATTCCGTCATGTCAGCGCATACCGGGGTTCACCGCTCCAACCTCAGCGCCTGGACTGCGCGAGTACCGGTCGACGACGGCCGGCGAGTCCGTCCCTTGGCCGTCATGGCGCCACCGACGACGAGATCGGACACCAGCTTGTCGACGTGAGACTTGGTGAGCTTCTGCACCGGCAGCTTGCGTGCCGCTCGATCGGAGGTGCCTTTCAAACCGTCTGGGTCCCTGCCTGATCCCCTACACCCGCCAGGGTGTTGATTCAGGTGTTGTTTCAGGTGTAGTTTCCGGTCGTGTGGGGAAGTCTCCGGGCATAGAGAGATTCGAGTTGATGCCGGGAGGTCCAATGGCCGTCTTGACCGCGGTCGCGTCGGAGAAACTCGACACCGACGCTGCCACCCTCCCCATCCGGGAGATAGCTAGCTACCTGCAGGGTGCTGTAGGGCAGCGTGTCGCCGCAGCTGTCGCTGGGCTAGCTGACGCAAAGCAGATCGGCCGGTACGCACGTCCGAACGGGCCAGAGCCGCACGACATGACTGACCGCCGACTGCGAGCGGGCTACAAGGTGGTGCGGATGCTCGTCGATGCCTACGACGGCAAGACGGCGCGCGCGTGGCTGTTCGGTACGAACACCCGCCTAGACGACCGCGCGCCGGTGGAAGTCTTGGGCGAGGCCGATAGCACAGCCGATTTCGCAAGCGTGGTGCAAGCCGCCAGGCAGGTCGCTAGCTTTCAGGCGTGACCGTCGATGCCGACCCGTTGTGGCGAGTTGGGTATCACGAAGACCCACTCGGGTTTGTTCCACTCGAACTCTGTACGTACAGCCACCGCTTCGACGACGCCGCGAAGCGCTTCCGTACCCTTTACTTGGCCGAATGCGACTTGCGGGTTGGGTCGCCTGGTTACGTCCGGTGACCCCTACCGGACGCTCCCCCGCCGTCAAACGGTGACGACGAGTTTCTTGGCGGAGACGCCGGCCTTGAGCCGTTCGAGCGCATCGGGAATCTTGTCGAGTCCGTCGCCAACGACGACGGCTTCGGGGGCGGCTCGGTAGGTGCCCTTGGCGAGTGCGGCGGGAAGGAAGTCGACGTAGATTCCGGGGCCGACTTCGTTGTCCTTGAGGCTTCCGCCCCAGATGCCACTCACCTGGACCCCCTTGCGGCGCCGGAACAGTAACTGCATTCGGGTGATCAGCGCCGGCTGGGCGGACGCGATACGACGGCTCCCTGGCACTCTCGACGCGACCGCCAGGGTCGGCGGGAGAGCACCGTCACCGATCGCGAGTGTGCCCGCCAACGGACTGTCGCCGATCGCATCGACGAGTTCATCCACGGCGGTGCTGTTGTGGTAGTCGACCGTTGCGACGGCACCGAGTGAACGCAGGTAGTCGAAGTTTCGTGGCGAGGACGTGGCGATGACGCGGTACCCAGCATTGCGCGCAAGCTGAATCGCGTTGATGCCGACGCTGGTTGACCCACCCCACACGAGCACCGTCTGCCCGCGATCCACCGCGTCGATCGTGGGTAGGGCCAGCCCGAGGTGGTCTTGCTGGAACAAACCGGTCGCCGCGGTCGACATCGCCAACGGCAGAACCGCCGCCTGCTCGAAGGGCAGCTCGTCCGGGATGGGCGCGACCATGTACTGCACGAGCACCGCGTACCGCTGAAAAGCGCCCTCTGCCGCGCGATTCCGGTCCCGCTCGATCCCGCCCGCAATACCGACCACGCGATCGCCCGGCCGCAGGCGCGTCACGTCGGATCCGACCTCGACGACCTCACCGGCCACATCACATCCCACGACGGCGGGGAACGTCAGCCACGGCAGGATCAGCCGGTAGGCGAAACCGGGCATCCCGTCGATCGGATTCACCGCGACCGCGCGTACCCGCACGACCACCTCGTCGGCTGCCGGGCGGGTGTAGGGGGCTGCTCCTAGCGCGAACTGCGCTCCACGCTTCGGAAGCCACAGAGCCGTGTTCTCGGGTGTCATCTCAATTCCACTTTCTTCTCATCGACTGGCGGATACCAACGGCAGGATCAGCCGGGAACTCCCGTGGTGGACGGTGTGTGTGCACTGGCGTAGCTGGGTGCCGGTACCGGGTGGCGCGCCGGTGCCTTGGTTGCGGAGGTACTGAGGGAACGACCCGCCCGAAACCTGTAGCCGCAGGCGGTGGCCGGGGGCCAGCCGGTGCGCGCAGGGATGCAGTTGCAGCCGCACCAGACCGTCTTCTGTGGTGATGTCGAGGCGCCGAAACGTTTCGGTGACGTTGCGGGAGCGGCCTTTCGGGTCGACGTCGCAGAGCCGGACGAACAGGTCCGCGTGCGGATTGCTCCTGCCGTGGACGAGTTCGACGACCGGGGTGCCGATGATCTCCAGTCCTTCGGTGAGCGGCGGCCCGGTGAAGGTCAGCACGTCCGGACGTACCTCGAGTTCGCGGTTGTCACGCACCCCGGCGGACATGTCGATCAGCGGTCCGGCGACGGTCGGTGTCGGATCAACGGGGTCGTAGACGAACGTGGACCTGCCCCGTTGCGGCTGTTGGCCGGTGAGCCGCCCGCCGGGCTGGAGGTAGTGCACCTTTTCGGTGCTCGGGGGTGGCCAGGCGGCGTATTCGCGCCATTCGTCGGCGCCGGTGACGTGGATGCGGACGGGCTGATGCCGGCGTGAAACCGGTTCGCCGGCAAGGTGTTCGGCCAGCCAGTCGAGGTTTTCGCCAGCGAGCTCGCCTTGGCCGCCGGAGACGGTCGCCTGGTGTATCCACGGGCCGACGGTCAGGGTCACGTCCAGCCCGCGTTCGTGAAGCACCTCGTACTGCTGCATGGTCTGCGGAAGTATCAGGTCCTGCCAGCCGGCGACCAGCCGGATGGGCACCCGCACCTTTTCCAATGCGGCCTCGGCGTTGAAGGGAGCCCAGAACGGGTCGGCCAGATCCGGGTGGGACAGCATGTCCCGGAACCACGGTGTGCGGTACTTGAGGGAGGCGTCCGCGGCATCGGCGAGTGGGAGCGCCGCGACGGTTGAGGCGTTGAGCCGGGCGGACCTCGCGAAGATCAACATGACGCCTGCCGGCCCGAACCGTTCCTGGTAGTTGCTCATCCGTGCCCAGGTGAGCATGTCGTGCAGCCGGAAAGCGCCTGTGCTCCAAAGGAACTTGCTGGCATCGTGGAAGCCGGCGACGACGATCGCGGTGCGCAACTCCGGCGGTGGATCCGTCAGCAGCGCCCACTGCGTCCAGCCGACAGCCGAAGCGCCATAGGTGGCCAACCGCCCGTCGAACCACGACTGCTCGCGCAACCACGCCACCGCGTCCTGACCGTCGTCCATGTCGAACTCGATGGGCCTGAACTGGCCACCGGAGCCGAATGTGCCCCGGCAGCTCTGCACCATCACGTGGTAGCCCTGTCCGGCGAACAGCCGCGAATCCATGTCGACCGGCAGGCCCCGCCCGTACGGCGTGCGGATCAGGATCGTTCCCCGGCCCGGCGTTCCGACGGGAAAGTAGTGATCGGCGAGCAGAGTGACCCCATCCCGCGCGGGCACGGCAAGGCCCCGCTCGACCCGAACGCCGTACCGGGCCTTCGGCAGCTTCCATCGCCGCGCAACCACCCGGTCCAACAACCGGGCCGCGACGCCTGGCCGCTCAGCGATCGTCATCCTCAGACACCTCCGGTACTGGAAACCCACCACCTACCTTCCGGCCGCGACCCATCATTGGTCCAATGAAAAGATCGCAACGCGCAATACGAAGTCCGCATATTCGCAGTTAGAACGCTCTATCTGTAGACGGGCGCCATCCCTACGGAGTTACGCTCGACGTATGCCCGAGCCGTCATCGCATGCCGTCGACCTCGACCTGAAGCTGGTGTGGTGCTTCACGGTCGTCGCCGAACACCGGCATTTCGGGCGCGCGGCTGAGGCGCTGCACACCACACAGCCTTCACTGAGCCGCCAGATCCGCCGCCTGGAGCATCAACTCGGCGCACGGCTGATCGACCGCAGCCCGCAGGGCAGCCAGCTCACCCAGGCCGGCCAGGTCTTCCTGCCACTGGCGGAGAAGCTCGTGCGCTCCGCGAACCAGGCCATCACCAGTACGCAGGCCGCAGCGCAGCCGAGCCGCATCACCATCGGCTACCTCGCCGGCCTGATCGTCACGCCGGCCGTGCGCGAGATGCGCCGCCGCCATCCGGACGCCGACGTCCGCGTCGTCCACGTCGGCTGGGACGACCCGTGCGCCGTGTTGCAGGATCACCGTGCGGACGCGGTCGTCACCCGACTGCCGTTCCCGACCGACGGGCTCCGGGTGAGCATCCTCTACGACGAACCCCGTTCACTGCTCGTCCCGCGTGATCACCGGTTGGCGGGCAAGGAATCCATTGTCCTCGAGGACATTTCGGGTGAACCGATGCTGCGCGTCAAGGATTTCGCGCCCGACTGGCACGCATTCTGGCGCGCCGAACCGCGCCCGGACGGAGCCCCCGTTCCCGACGGCGCCTACATCGAGGACCTCGCCGACAAGTTCGAGGCCGTCGCATCCGGGCAGGCCGTCTCCATCGTCCCGGCCCACATGGGCAGTGTCCGACCCGATCTGACGCTGGTGCCCATCGAAGACATCGAACCGAGCAGGGTCGTGCTGGCCACCCGTGCCAACGACAACAACCGTCTGCTCGCCGCGTTTACCAAATACGCGCAGGCGCACATCACCGGACCGCAATCGACCGGCCAGGATTGAGCGTTCCCCCGGGGGTCATCGCACGGTCAGGTCAACGGCGCGACGCCTGAAGGCTGTACGAGGGTGACAGGCCCGGGAAGCGGTGCCGGACCGGGAAGCGTCTCGGGCGTCGACGCGATGTGTGGCGCCGCGCCCTGCGAGGGAGCGGACAACATCGCGGGGTTGGGCGTCACCGGCGCGGTCGCGTCAGCGGCCCACATGGCTTGCAGTCGCTGAGCTACGAAGGTCGCGCCCTGGCCTACGAGGCCTGACTCGACGTATTCGTTGTGCGCGGAGAAACTTCTCCCGTGTGGGTCGCACACCAAATCGTTGTCGACACACAAATCGACGGCCTTGGCCGCGTAGTTGGGTCCGACGACGACATCTGGGTCGTTGATCGCCTTCATGAAGCGCGTCGACGGCTTTCCGAACAGAGCGACGGCTGCCACATGATCGGCCACCTCAGGTGGCATCGGTGTGGGGATGTCCAACGGTGAGACACCATCGGGCACCACACTCGCGGTGACGAACCCCATCACTGCCGCGCCTTGGGAGAAGCCGCCGAGCACCATTTTGGTGTCAGGACAGCCCGCGGCGGTCGCAATGATGTGGGCGCGCGCATCGGCGATGCCCTGGATGGCGGTCGCAAACTCCATGGTGGCGGGGTAGTCGACGGCGTACACGGCGAACGACTTCGTGCCCAGCTGTGGGCGCAGCGAGTCAACGAACGCCTGGCCGACAGGACCGACGCCAGGCGCTTCGGTGGTGCCGCGGGCGAATACGACTTCGGCATCGGGGCACGGTGCGGCCGATGCCGTCGGCACGACCGCGGACTGCATCGTCGACAACACCGCCGCCGCTGCTATCGCCGCAGCAATTCCCAATTTCCCCATTGGCACATCCTGACACAGTAGTCAACGAGGCGCGCCGCGAGAAAGCGAAGCCATAGAGAAACCTCAAGAACAGACAGCGGGCAGTCGGAGGGCGGAGTTATAACGCGGTCTTGCCGGCGCTTGGCGCGGATCGCCAGGTCGTAGGGTATGAGGTGTGGCAATTGGCTATCTGCAACCGTGACTGACCCCAGCTTTGTTCTACCGCTGTCTGCGCTCGTTTCCGGTGCAGCCGGCATGCTGGTCCCCTTCGTTGCAGGAGCCGAACCGGAAGGTGATCCGGTGGTGCGGGACGTCGTCCTGCACGAGCCCGGCACGCGGGCCGACTACAGCGACGCCATCGTGCTGGTGAGTGCCCGCGTCGAGGATCGCTTCGCACTCGGGTCATTGCTGGACGAAGTCGGGACGGCCGCGGCCGTCGTGCTTCCACCGGACGCGACAAGAGACCTGTCGCCGTTGCAGAACCAGCAGGCCCATCTGTTTCGGCGTTCCCCCTGGGTGGGGTGGACCGAACTGTTCAGGGTGCTGATCCGGCTTCTCGGCGCCGGCCGCATCGTCACTCCGGCACCTCAGGTGGACAACTTGGAGGCGCTGGCCCGCTGGATCAGCACCAGGAGCGGGGCACCCGTGACGATCGAGGACCTGGATTCGCGCGTGCTGGCGTATGCGGTCGTCGGTCGGGACGTCGACCCCATCCGGAACCAGACGATCCTGCGGGGTGCGGTGCCCGCATGGCGTATCGAGCGGTTGATGGCCACGGGCTTCCTGCCCGCGGTCTGGCGGTCTGACGACGTGGTGGTGCGCAATGCCGAGGATGACGACCCGGCACGCATGGTGGTGGCCCTGAGATCCGGGACCGAAACCCTCGGCACGATCTGGGCGGCGCTGGACGACGACACTGATCGTGAGGAGTTGCGGCAGCTACTGCTACAGGTGCGCCAGCCCGCTGCCGCCATGCTGCTCCGGGAGGTCCACCGTGACCAGTACGAACGGCGGCTTCAGGAGTCGGCGCTGGTCGACCTGCTCTCACGTGGGATGGACCCTGGGGTTCCCGCTTCGCTGCTCGGACTGCAACGCGATACCGGACATGCCGTGGTCGCGCTGGGAACCGATACTCCCTCGTCTCGCTCCCTGATGTTCCACATCCAAGCGCTGCGCACCGGGGCGAGGACGGCACGTGTGGGGTCCGACCTTTTCGTCGTTCTGCCGCTCCTGGACGACGAGTCCCGGGAGGCGGACGTGGCGGGCTTGCTGATGGAGCAGCTGGCTCGAGTTTCTCGCGGCCGCGACGACGTGATGTCGGTCGGGCCTGTCGCCCATGCCCTTTCGGACCTGCGGCTCTCCGCGCAGGTCGCTCGGCAGGTCCTCGACGCCGCCTCGCTCAAAGGTTCGGCACCACGGCCCCCGGCACACCCTGGTCCCAGGGTCCTCACTGCGGCCGACGTGCCGGACGCGCTGACCCTGATCCTGGTGGCCGACCGCCTGGCCCCGATGGCGCACTCCATCGCAGAACCGCTGGAGGCCTTGCACGAGCACGACTCCGACCACGGAACCTCGTTCGTCGACACCGTCGCCGCGGTCCTCGCGCATCCGGGAAATCTGGCCGAGGCGGCGCGCGAGTTGGGGATTCACGCCAATTCACTGCGGTACCGATTGGAGCGGATCGGCGTGGTTTCCGGCATCGACCTGCAGTCGACGACATCACGACTTCGACTGGCTCTCGGCCTTCTGCTCTCGGAAAGGGATCGGGGCCGCCGGGCCGTGCCTCCCGTCGAATCTGATGACGACAATGGACCCGTTTAGTGCATTTCGGAGGTTCTTACCCGGGCGGCATGACGTGGCCCTCAGAATCAACTGAAGATCCGTCGGGAATTCCTCAGCCCGCGTGACTCTCACCGAACGGTCCGTCTCCATAGAGTTCATCTGTGATTGGTGGACTATCGTGCGCTGAACGCGTCCTGCCCGGCCCTGACACGCTGCAAAGCCGCCGCGAAGAGGTCGTAGCCGGTGTGGCGCGACAAGCGTTCATCGACGACCTGAACCCGTTGTGCGGAGTCATCGACCTGGACACGCTCGATGAGCTGATGCACGCGGTGAACGAGACCTACCCGACTGACATGCCCGCGCTGCACACCATCGCGGCGAAGGCGATCACCCTGCGCCCGGTCCTCGTGCGGTTCGCGCATGCGGGATTCGGGTGTGAGGTGGCCAGCCCGGGCGAGCTCGGGCTGGCCCTGGCTGCCGGCTTCCCTGCGGATCGCATCGTGCTGGACTCCCCTGCCAAGACCACGACGGAGATCGGCAGCGCGCTCGAACTGGGCATCTCGTTCAACGTCGACAACTTCGAGGAACTCACACGGGTCGATGAGGCGATCGCGCGGGTGGGCGTTCACCGGTCGGTCATCGGTGTGCGCATCAATCCGCAGACCGGAGCGGGTGCCATCGGCGCCATGAGTACCGCGACGACAACGTCCAAGTTCGGTATCGGTTTGGCCGATCACCGCGAAGCCCTCATCGACGCCTTCGTCTCCCGGCCGTGGCTGACCCAGCTGCACGTGCACAGCGGATCCCAGGGGCTGAGCCTGCCTCACGCCGCCGAGGGAGTGCGCCAGATCGTGGACCTCGCCGAAGAGATCACCGCCCGTATCGGTCGTCAGCAAGTTCAGCGAATCGATATCGGAGGGGGGCTCCCGGTCAACTTCGGCTCGGACGACATTACCCCGACCTTCACCGATCACCGTGCCGCCCTGGAGTCCGTGGCGCCCGAATTGTTCGATGGGACATACATTCTGGTGACCGAGTTCGGGCGCGCGTTGACGGCCAAGGCCGGCACCATCATCGCCCGGGTCGAGTACACGAAGGTGACCGGCGGCCGGCCGATCGCCGTCACCCATGCCGGGGTACAGGTCGCCACCCGCACGGTCTTTGCGCCGGACGCGTGGCCACTGCGGGTCGACGTGTACGACGCAGCGGGGCAGCGTCGACAGGACGAGCGACGAGTCCAGGACGTGGCAGGCCCAGCATGCTTCACCGGTGACATGCTGGCCGTCGGTCGCGAACTCCCTCGCATTCACTCCGGCGACCTGGTGGCCATTCCGGAGACTGGCGGCTACTACTTCTCCAGCCACTTCTCGTACAACGCGCTTGGGCGACCCGCCGTCTACACGATTGGGTCCGACCCAGAAGGTCACCGGCGCTGGTCTGTGGCCCGTCGCGCCCAATCGATCGAACAGATCGTCGCCGAGGCCGGCGAACCGTCTCTCGTGCCCCTGCCCGCCTGAACCCGCTGTCCCCGTCAACCACCCACGGATCGAGTTCTCACTTGTCTTCATCCACCGAACCCCGCACCGGCCTGGCCAGGTCACTGAAAACGCGGCACATGACCATGATCGCCATCGGAGGCGCCATCGGTGCCGGGCTATTCGTCGGTAGCGGAGCGGTCATCCAGACGGCCGGCCCCGCAGCCATCATCTCGTACTGTCTGGCCGGCGCTCTGGTTCTGTGCTCGCTGCGCATGCTTGGCGAGATGGTGGTCGCCAAGCCCAAGGCCGGGTCGTTCGCCGACTACGCCCGAATCGGCATCGGGCCGTGGGCAGGATTCACCATTGGCTGGTTGTACTGGTACTACTACGTGATCATCATCGCGGTGGAAGCGGTGGCTGGTGCACAGATCCTGCACGTGTGGGTCGGGTTGCCGCTCTGGGTG
>NZ_JBOGDD010001352.1:0-3647 GCF_050701675.1 Mycobacterium sp.
CCTTGGTATCGTCGGCGGCCCCGACCCCCGTGACCCGCAGTCGTACTACGTTGCACCGCCGCCGGATCAGGCATACCGCCGGCTCCGCGTCGGGGTGGTGCGCGCACCCTTCGGGATCGCTCCCGACCCGGCAACCGGGCGTGCCGTCGACGCCGCACTCGACGTGCTGCGACGATCTGGTGACGCCGACTACGGCGACGTAGAGCTACCCGCCCCGCTGCCCCGCGACGTGTTCGAGACGCTGTGGGTCACGGGGCGCGGCTTGGGCTTTCGGGACGTAGCGGACAAGCACGCCGACGTGATGGACCCCGGACTACTGCGACTGGTGACGTTGGCGCAGTCCTACACACTGGCGGACTATTACTCCGCACTCACCAAGCGTCGCGAATTCAACGCGGCGATGTACGGCTGTCTTGCGGATTGGGACCTGCTCCTGACACCGACGATGCCGATCACCGCGTTCGCGGCTGACGCGGAGGTGCCCGAGGGCGGGGACCTGGCCGCCCCGCTGCCGTGGATCACGTGGACGCCATACACCTATCCGTTCAACATCACCGGGCAGCCCGCCATCAGCATTCCGTGCGGGCGGGGCGCCGAGGCAATGCCGGTGGGACTGCAGATCATCGGGCCGTGGGGCGGCGATGACCGGGTGCTGTCGTTCGCCCAACGGTGCCAATCCGTGCTCACCGCATCCGACGAGACGCTGTTCGCCCCCGCTGCGCATGCGCTGGCCGAAACATCGCAGACACTTACGCCATATCATCAGGCGCAGCGCCCAGAGCGCAGCTCAGGGGAGGAAGGGTCGCCACGATGACTAGGACTCGGGCCAACGGGCCGCAGGCCCGATCGCCTGCCGACGACGGTCAGGACGACTCCCTGATCAACATCCCGCCGATCACCCAACAGGAGTCGGGGCCGGACGGTCACCTTCAGATCAAGGAAGTGGTGTACCGCCGGCTGGTGCGCGCGATCGTCGAACTGCAGCTACGTCCGGGCCAGCAGCTGCGGGAACGTCAGCTCGCCGAGCAGATGGAGGTCTCGAAGACTCCGATCCGAGAAGTCCTCGTACGGTTGGAGAAAGAGGGCCTGGTGACCGTGACGCCCTACCGCGGCGCCATCGTCCGCGGGTACACCAACACCGACATCCGCGAGATCTACGAGCTGCGTGAGCTGTTGGAGGGATTCTGCGCCCGGCGGGCCGCCATGCAGATCAGCGAGGCCGATGAAGCCGAGTTGCGCGCCAATGTTCGCCGCAGCCGCGAGCTGCTCGGTGGCGGGAATCTCGATGAGCTACCCGCCCTGTTCGACGACTTCGATCGAATCCTCTACCGGCAGACCGCGGACCACCGAATCGGCAAGATGCTCGCTGACCTCGATCTGCATCTGGAACGTCTCGGCAATCTGACCGTCGACGTGCCGGGTCGCCTGGACACCTCGGTGCAGCAGCACGAGGCCATCGTCCACGCCATCGTGATGCGTGACCCCGCCGCAGCCGAAGCCGTCTGCCGCGACCACGTTCGCAGCGTGTTCGCAGACCTGATCAACGAGATGCCCGAGAACTGGATGCAGTAGGACCGAGCTGCCCTATGCCCGAGGGTGCGCCTGGTCATGAACCGCACGCAGGCGGGCGACGGACACATGGGTATAGAGCTGCGTGGTCGCCAACGACGAGTGTCCCAACAGCTCCTGTACGACGCGGAGATCCGCTCCGCCTTCGAGGAGGTGGGTCGCCGCGCTGTGCCGAAGACCGTGCGGACCGATGTCGGGAGCTCCGGCGACCGCCGACATGGTCTGGTGCACCACGGTGCGAACCTGGCGCTGATCGACACGGCGTCCCCGCGCACCGAGCAGGAGGGCGGGTCCCGACGACGCGATGGCGAGTGCAGGCCGGCCGTCGGTCAGCCAGGACGTCAGGGCACGCACCACAGGTTCACCGAAGGGCACCGTCCGCTGCTTGTTGCCCTTGCCGAGCACTCGCAGCACGCGCCTGCCGGCGTCGACGTCGTCGACGTCCAACCCACACAGCTCACTGACGCGAATGCCCGTAGCGTACAACATCTCGACGATCAGCCGGTCGCGCACCGCGAGTGGATCACCTTGCTGCGCACCGGATTCGGCGGCGTCCATCGCGTCGAGCGCCTGATCCTGACGCAGGACGGCAGGCAGGGTGCGATGGGCCTTGGGCATCTGCAGGCGCGATGCGGGATCTACGTCGATGAGGCCACGCCGGCATGCCCACGCGGTGAAGGTCTTCACCGCCGAGGTACGACGGGCGATCGTCGTCCGTGCCGTTCCCGTTGCCGCCTGAGCCGAAAGCCACGACCTGAGCGACAACAGCGTGAGGCGATCCAGCGACGGATTCGGCGTGCGTTCCGCCAGGAAGGCGAACAGCGACCTGAGATCGCCGAGATAGGCGCGCCGGGTGTGCTCCGAGCGCCCGCGTTGCAGCTCGAGGTACTCGTCGAACTCCTCGAGAACCACGTCGATTGCGACCGCCACTCCCCTACGTTGGCAGATCAACGTGGCCGCTGCGCCGACGTCCGGCGGGTGTCGCGGAATCGAGACCTCACGGTGACCTGGTGGAAATTGCTCGAATTCGCGAAACCATTTGCGCCACTGTGGTTTCACAAGACATGGTGTGTCATTCATCGTCGGTATCGAAGATTAGAGAACCAGGCTGGCCGCGCCCCGACGGCGATCCGCAGATCCAGGCGGTATTGGTGGCGCGGTTGCCTGTGCCTTGACTGGGTATGCAATCAACGGAGTGCCCGATCGTGGCACGAGTGATGTAGTGGGTATACGCCGGAAACGACCGCGGGGACGAGGAACCATGTCAGATGCAGCCCACCCACGCCTTGCCCACCGAATCGAGCAGCTCTACGCGACCGACCCGCAGTTCCGCGCCGCCGCGCCGCTACCCCATGTCACCGCCGCGATACAGCGGCCGGGCCTGCGGCTGTGGCAGGCGATCGACGCCTGTCTGAACGGTTATGCCGACCGGCCGGCGCTCGGACAGCGGTCCCGCGAGGTGACCCGAGACCAGACGACCGGGCGTTCCACGACCACCCTGCTGGCCGGCTTCGACACCATCACGTATGCGCGCCTGCGCGAGGACGTCGTGGCGCTGTCCAATACCTGGCAGGCCGCCAGCTTCCAGACCGGCGATTTCGTCGCTGTGCTGGGCTTCACCAGTATCGGCTACACCGTGCTACAGCTGGCGTGTGCCCGACTCGGCGCGGTATTCGTTCCACTGCAGACCAGCTCGTCGGCCCGACAGCTCGCGCCGATCATCGCCGAGACCGCACCGCGGAACTTCGCCGTCAGCGTGGAGTCCCTGGACACCGCCGTAGAGCTGATCATCGGCACGCCGTCGGTGCAGCGACTGGTGGTGTTCGACTACCCCGAGTCCGATGACGAACAGCGCGAGCGGTACCACACCGCGATGGCACGTCTGGCCGACGCGGGTCGGGTACTGGACGTGGTGACGCTGCTCAACGATATCGACAGCGGGCGCGGACTCCCGGAATCGGACCCGTTCATCCCAGGGGATGGCGACGACCCGCTGGCCGCACTGATTTACACGTCGGGCAGCACTGGTGCGCCCAAGGGCGCGATGTACACCACTGATCTGATGACACGGTTGTGGC
>NZ_JBOGDD010001353.1:0-4209 GCF_050701675.1 Mycobacterium sp.
GTGCGGCAGTCGCACCGACCGATCCGGTGGCCGCGCTTGCGGTGGGGAGCAAGGTGGGTTTGCCGCGTCATCTGCTCACGCTGATCCAGGGCGAAGGATTGCTCAACGACGCCACCGCGCTCACGATCCTCGCGGTGGCCATCGCCGCGGCCCAAGGCGATGGGTTTTCGATCCCGTCGGCCGCCGGTCAGTTCCTCCTGGCCGTCGCCGGGGGTCTGCTCGTGGGCGTGTTGGTCGCGTTGGGTCGGCGTCTGCTGAGACCCTGGACAGGCGACCTTCTCACGTCCAATGCGATATCGTTGGCCACGCCATTCCTCGCCTACCTGCTCGGCGAGGAACTTCACGTCTCGGGTGTGTTGGCAGTGGTCGTCTGTGGGCTGATCGCCGGACACGACGCTCCCCGTTCGGAATCCGGCGCGAGCCGCTTACAGACCGGTGCGGTATGGCGATTGGTGAATTTCCTGCTCGAGGGCTTCGTATTCCTGCTGATCGGCCAGCAGCTTCCGTCGATCGTTGACGGGCTCGATCAGTACGACACGTCCACGATCGTCGTCGCCGTAGCCATCACCGTCGCGGCGGTGTTGCTGGTGCGACCACTGTGGTTGCTGCTCACCCAATCATTGCCGCGATCACTGCACACCCGGCTGGGCAACGCGCCCGACGCAGACGGCGGCGACGACGCGGACAACGTGGTGCGCCAGCGACGAGGACTACCGAACCCGACCTCCGAGCGACTCACAGGACGTGAGGTCTTCATCCTGAGCTGGGCGGGCGCGCGCGGCGTCGTTAGCCTCGCGGCGATCTTCACCGTGCCGCGGCTCACCGAGAGCGGACAGCCGTTCCCCGATCGCGACCTGCTGTTGTTTTGCACTCTGGTTGTCGTCCTGGTAACGCTTGTCGGGCAAGGGCTTACATTTGCGCCGCTGGTGCGCGCATTGGGCATCCGCGCCAACGCCAGCGACGAAGCCCGCCTCCGCAACGAAGCTCGCGCGGCAGGCATCGATGCCGCGCTCGCCAGCCTCGAGGAGATGAAGCAGCAAAGTCACGACGACGTCGAGAAGCGGGCAATCGACAGCCTTCGGGAGCAGCTGTCCGTTCGCCTGGCTCGATATCAGGATCGTCTGGATCTGCTACGAACTTCGGAGTCCACCGAGGTACCGGTGTCGCCCGACTATGAGACCGCCCTACGAGTCCGGCGCGCCGCAATTGACGCACAACGCGACGAACTCGTGCGCTGGCGTGACACCGGCATCTTGCCCGACGAGGGCTTACGGGTCCTCGAGCGCGAGTTGGATCGCGAAGAGGGGATACTGCCCGTGCGGCCGTTCCTGGCGCCGCCGCGTCCACCCCGCAAGCGCAAGCCGTGATGGACGGTCCGTCGTGCCGATCGCCCATCGCCGCGTGATGTCGCGCCCACGGGCTCATCGCCGACATCTCTGGGCTACCGGCGGGGCTGCGTGACGCGACTGTAGCGTTGACGACCGTGAACTTCTCCCGTACGTCTTCTTCCGTCGCGCTCGTGGCCTGTGCCGCGTCGTTCGTCATGGCTCTCTCCGCATGCGGCTCCCCCGCCATCGAAACGGCAGCCGCAGCCGGCGCGTGCCCGTCGGCGGCGCCGGAAGCCGGTGCCACGCCCGAATGGACGCTCCCCGGAACGACGGGCAACGTCGCCGTCACCGGATCCACGGATACGACGGCGCCGTACGTCAAGGTGGATGGACCATTCAGCGTCACTGAGACCCAGGTACACACACTGCAGGCCGGTGCTGGGCCCGTCGTCGCGGACACGGCGACGGTTTCCGTCTGCTACATGGGCGTCAACGGACGTGACGGCCACGTGTTCGACAGCAGCTATGAACGCGGCGCTGCGGCCGACTTCCCGCTCGACGGGGTCGTGCCGGGCTTTCAGAAGGCCATCGCAGGGCAGAAGGTCGGCTCCACGGTCGCCGTCGCCATGAACCCCGCCGACGGTTACCCGAACGGTCAGCCCAGTGCTGGCATCCAGAAGGGTGATTCGCTCGTCTTCGCGATCAAGATCCTCGGCACCTCGAGTTGATCTCGGAGATCAGGTGACGAAGACGGGTACCCGCATCGCCCCTACACAACCGGTGTCATAGCCGTCGGGTCGGTTCAAGAAGTCGGCTACGACTGCGCGCCCGCATTCCGATTGCGAGTACACGTCATGCCCGATGGCCGGGAACCGGACGACTCTGCTGTTGGTCAGCGTCGCTGCGGCATCGTCCGCTTGGCTCGGCTGCGTGATCGCATCGAATGTGCCAGCGAGCAGAAGTACTGGAATATCGCTCTGCACGGGAGTATTCACGCTCGGGTCGGCACGACCGACGTCCCACACCGGGCATTCGTCCATTAGTCGAGCGAACTGCGGTTGAATCGCCAGAACCGCAGCGGGAAAGCCGGGAAGAACTTTGTGAGCCTCGGCCGCAATTGCATCGGGTGTCGTGAACGCCGCAGCCTCCCTGCACATCACGCCATACCTGAGCCCGTAGCCCATCAGGTCGACGGAAGGAACCGACGCCTGCACCGCCGCGGCAGCAGCACGCCCGTCTCCGCTCGCCGTGGCGTGAATCATCTGAGGCAGTGAGGCGTACAAAGTCGCATCCGAGCTTCTCAGCACTACGACGTTGGCGAACTTGTAACCATCGATGACCACGTTCTGCGCCGGTCCATCCGCGGATGCCGGGACGTCAACGGTCATCGGCGTCTCCGCCAACCGCGCGACGGTGGTGGTGAACTCATTCGCGAGGTCGGGATATGTCCGCGCACAGGTGGGCTGTGCGGCGCATGCGTCGAACACCGCTTGATACCCACCGGCAGCGCTCCCCCACAGGTGGGTCAGCAGATTGTTCTGGGGCGGCGCCACGGAGTCGAGGACGACACTGCTGATGCCCTCGGGATGATCGCGAATCAACTGCAATGCCAGGTCGGTGCCGTAGGAGACGCCGTACACATGCCAGGAGTCGATCCCCATCGCCGTCCGCAGGTCAGCCACATCGGCCGCATTCTCGACGCTGTTGAAGGCGCTCAGGTCAATGCCCTTGGCCGTCAGGCGATCATGGCAGGCCCGGATCGCGTCCAGGCTGCGCTGGGCGGCAGCAGGCGCAAGCATCGAGGTGCTGACCGACTCCGCAAGGAAGCCATCGTATTCCGCACAGCTGAGCATCGGATCGGCATGGAAGGTGCCGCGCTGACTGAAGAAGATGACGTCCCGGTCGCGATTGATGCCCTTGTCCCGAAAGTGCTCCAGGATCACGATGGTCGTGCTGCCGGGCCCGCCGTTGAGATAGACCATCGGCGTCCGTCGAGGGTCCGGTGACTCGGCCTTCAATCGTGCGACGGCAAGCTTGATCGTCGGGCCGTCGAGATCGGTACGACTCTCGGGCACGGTGAGAATCCCGCAGTCGACATCCGGACCAAGATCCAACTCGGGCGTCCCCGCCAGGTTGGGCGAAGGACAGGGCGCAGATGCATATGAGGCATTGGTGGCAGACCGCTCGGCAGCGCTTGTCGGCTGCGTTGCTCCGGTTGTCTGCGCACATCCGGCCAGCACGAGTGCCCCGGCGACGAGCACTGCACCCAGGCGCCAACCTCTTGATACTGACGCCGACGTAAATTTCATCTAACGACCGTAGACCATTGCCTTGCAACCGAGTAGGCAGTGCCTACGGCAATGCCGGTCGCGCGGCGGCGATTCGTGCAGCGGTTCTAGCCGCCGCCGGTGTTGATGTTCGACGACAGCGTGATGAAATAGCCGTTCTTCCAGATGCCCCAGCGCCCGCCCCAGCCCGAGATCCAAATCACCGGCTCCCCGTTCCAGAACTCGGCAGGCTTGGGCGGTGCATTCGGCGGTGGTATCTCACCCATGACGGGCGCCGGCGGTGGAACCGGATCGGCGATCGCCGAAGCAGCGCCCAGGCCAAGGATGGCCGCGGCGAGTCCGCCCGCAACTGCAACGGTAGACAGAGTGGTCTTGATCAAGGTCATGCGTATCACTCCAGCGTTGAGACGGCATCCGGCTACTTAGCAGGAATAACCACCCTACGCGACGGCCAAACGCTTCGGATACCAAGTGTCGCTTCGCACAACGCCGTCACGATCGAATGCGACCCAATCGCATGCGCGTGTCAACGAGGACTCGACGGTTCATGATGGAGGCCATGGAATCGACCCGCGTGGACCGCTGGTTGTGGG
>NZ_JBOGDD010001354.1:0-7576 GCF_050701675.1 Mycobacterium sp.
GTCGGGCCTCGGCCCTCCTCACCCGACTCGACCGCATTCCGGTGTGGGCTCTGCCAAGGCGCTACCTGGCGATCATCGGCATCGGCTACTTCTTCGTGTTCTATGACATCGCCGACATCGGCTACGCGCTGCCTGCGATCTCCAAGGAGTTCGGCCTGACCGGCTCGGAAGGAGTGTTCATCGCCGTCGCCGTCGGCCTCGTCGGTTACGTGGTGGGTTCGATCGGCATCGGCTCCCTCGCCGACCGGTTCGGGCGCTACCGAATGCTCATCCTGACGATGTCGCTCACCGCTGTGGGGGCGTTCGGAGATGCGGCCGCGCAGGGGCTGGTCTCGCTGATCGTCTTTCGGTTCATCACCGGGATGGGTGTCGGCGCCGATCTCAACCTCGTCTCCACGTACGTCAGCGAGCTCGCGCCGGCGCGGGTACGCGGGCGGATCACGGTCATCACCTTCCTGGTCGGCATCGTCGGTCAGGCCGTCACGCCGTTCATCGCGCTGGCGTTGGTGCCGAACTTCAGCTTTGGGTGGCGGCTTCTGTTCGTCATCGGCGGGGCGATCGCGCTGCTGGGTCTCGGCGTGCGGACGGTGCTGCCCGAATCGCCGCGGTGGGAAGTGCTGCACGGGCGTTTCGACGGGGCCGAGCGCACCGTTCGTCAGATGGAAGAGGCTTGCACCGCAAGGGGTATCGCCTTGACCGCACCCGAACCCGAGCCCGTCGTCAAGGGCGACGTCGCGAATCGCGGCGGGTTGTTCGCGCCGCCGTACGGCCGCAGGCTCGCGGTGCTGATCGCGATGTGGTTCCTGTGGTACATCGGCAATTACGGCTTCCTCGGCGACGCCGCCCAGCTCATCACCGACAAGGGCGACGCGCTCGGGGGGTCGATCCTGTTCCTTGCGATCGGCGCCATCGGCTATCCCGTGGGCGCCGGGGTGATGTTCCTTCTGGTCGAGCGGTTGGAGCGCCGCATCCTGATCTTCTTCTCGACGGTGGTCTGGTTGGGGGGGATGTTGCTCATCGGTTCGTTCGCAGGCGACGTCGTCATCTCCCTTGGAGCGTTCCTGGCCGCGGTGGCGCTCGGGTGCTACCTACAGGTTGCGTACACGTTCACCGCCGAGAGCTTTCCCACCCGCACCAGGGCCACTGGGTTCGCACTGTCGGACGGTATCGGTCACGGCGGTGGCGCGATCGGTGCACTCGCTTTACCGGTCGTCGTGAGCTCGTGGTCGTTCTTCGCCGGGTTCGCCCTCATCGGTGTCACCGGTCTGTTGGCCGGACTCGTCGCGCTGTTGGGGCCATCCTCGACGGGCAGACGACTGGAGTCGGTGTCCGGCTGAGGGGGTCGTTGGGCACGGCCCCGGCAAGAACCGGCGGCGGGTCATCGCTACCGATGCGCGAGCTGATCCGGATGGCGGCCAACAACATTCACTACCGCGCCGTCTTCGAGGATCACAGCGCTCGTCCGCTGCACCTGGCACGCAGCAAGGGCATCGCCACCATCGATCAGCGCATCATGTGCCATGCACGCGACAAGGGTTGCACCCGGCCGGGCTGCGTCGAACCCGGTTATCACTCCGAGGTGCACCATGCTTCCGCCTGGAACCCGGCGGCCGCACCGACGGCAATGCCACCCTCACCGTCACCGAAGACGGCCGTCTGGCATGGGCCGTCGATGGTGGCCCGCCCGAGGTCAACCGCATCCATCACGACGACCAACTCCTCGACGAGGATGACGACGAACCCACCTAGGTCTACCGCAACCAGAGCTTGGCCGCCCACTGACCAGCCTTCGCGCCGCGATCGCCGCACCACTAGGCTGATCCCGAGCAATGTGACCGGGTACATCGCCGAAGTTCGAGATCTAAGGAGTACAGACAGTGACGATTCGGGTAGGCGTCAACGGCTTCGGTCGAATCGGCCGCAACTTCTTCAGGGCCCTGGACGCGCAGAAGGCCCTCGGCAAGAACGCCGACATCGAGATCATCGCGGTCAACGACCTGACCGACAACGCCACGCTGGCGCATCTGCTGAAGTTCGACTCGATCCTGGGCCGGCTGCCCTACGACGTCAGCCTCGAGGGCGACGACACCATCGTGGTGGGCGACACCAAGATCAAGGCGCTCGAGGTCAAGGCCGGCCCGTCGGAACTGCCATGGGGTGACCTCGGCGTGGACGTCGTCGTCGAATCCACCGGCATCTTCACCAACGCCGCCAAGGCCAAGGGCCACCTGGATGCGGGCGCCAAGAAGGTCATCATCTCCGCGCCTGCCACCGACCCGGACATCACCCTCGTCATCGGCGTCAACGACGACAAGTACGACGGCAGCCCGAACATCATCTCCAACGCGTCGTGCACCACGAACTGCCTCGGGCCGCTGGCCAAGGTGCTCAACGACGAGTTCGGCATCGTCAAGGGCCTGATGACCACCATCCACGCCTACACCCAAGACCAGAACTTGCAGGACGGCCCACACAGCGACCTGCGTCGCGCCCGCGCCGCCGCCCTGAACATCGTGCCGACCTCCACCGGTGCCGCGAAGGCCATCGGCCTGGTGCTTCCCGAGCTGAAGGGCAAGCTCGACGGTTACGCGCTGCGCGTGCCGATCCCCACCGGCTCGGTCACCGACCTGACGGTCGAGCTCGCCAAGTCCGGCACCGCCGAGGAGATCAACGCCGCCTTCAAGGCCGCCGCCGACGGCAAGCTCAAGGGCATCCTCAAGTACTACGACGCGCCGATCGTGTCGAGTGACATCGTCACCGACCCGCACAGCTCGATATTCGACTCGGGTCTGACCAAGGTCATCGACAACCAGGCCAAGGTCGTCTCCTGGTACGACAACGAGTGGGGCTACTCCAACCGCCTCGTTGACCTGGTCGCGCTGGTCGGCAAGTCGCTCTGACCGGATAGTCGTGTCGATCAAATCACTTGAGGACCTCCTCGCTGAAGGCGTCGAGGGTCGGGGCGTGTTGGTGCGCTCCGACCTGAACGTGCCACTGGACGACGAGGGCAACATCACCGATCCAGGCCGGATCCTGGCCTCCGTGCCCACCCTGCGGACGTTGTCCGAGGCCGGCGCGAAGGTCGTCGTCACCGCCCACCTCGGAAGGCCGAAGGGCGGACCCGATCCCAAGTACTCGTTGACGCCCGTCGCGGCCGCACTTGGCGCGCACCTGGGCAGGCACGTTCAGTTGGCCAGTGACGTGGTGGGCTCCGACGCGTTGGCGCGCGCCGAGGGTCTGACCGACGGCGACGTACTGATGGTCGAGAACATCCGGTTCGACCCACGGGAGACCAGCAAGGACGACGGCGAGCGGCTCGCGTTGGCCAAGGAGCTTGCCGAGCTCGTCGGTGGTGCCGACGGTTCCCCGGGGTCGTTCGTGTCCGACGGCTTCGGCGTGGTGCACCGCAAGCAGGCCTCCGTCTACGACGTGGCGACCCTGCTGCCGCACTACGCTGGCGCGTTGGTGGCCGCCGAGGTGAAGGTTCTCGAGCAGCTGACCAGTTCGACCGAGCGGCCGTACGCGGTGGTGCTCGGCGGCTCGAAGGTGTCCGACAAACTGGCCGTCATCGAGAACCTGGCCACCAAGGCCGACAGCATCGTCATCGGTGGGGGCATGTGCTTCACCTTCCTTGCCGCCCAAGGGGTTTCGGTGGGCGCCTCGCTTCTGCAGCCGGAGATGATCGACACCTGCCGCAAGTTGTTGGAGGACTACGGTGACGTCATCCACCTACCGGTGGACATCGTCGTCGCGGAGAAGTTCGCCGCCGACTCGCCACCGGAGACGGTGGCCGCCGACAAGATTCCCGACGGCAAGATCGGCCTGGACATCGGCCCCGAGTCGGTGAAGAGGTTCACTGCGCTGCTGTCCAACGCCAAGACCGTGTTCTGGAACGGCCCCATGGGCGTGTTCGAGTTCCCCGCCTTCGCCGCGGGCACCAAGGGCGTCGCAGAGGCCGTCATCGGCGCAACGGCCAAGGGCGCGTTCAGCGTCGTCGGTGGCGGCGACTCGGCCGCCGCGGTGCGCCAGCTCGGTCTACCCGAGGACGGCTTCTCACACATCTCGACCGGTGGCGGGGCTTCGCTGGAATACCTCGAAGGCAAGACACTGCCGGGTATAGACGTACTCGCCAATCCCTGAGCAACAGAGGAGCACCCGTGTCCCGCAAGCCGCTGATCGCCGGCAACTGGAAGATGAACCTCAACCACTTCGAGGCCATCGCCCTGGTGCAGAAGATCGCATTCTCGTTGCCGGAGAAGTACTTCGACAAGGTCGACGTGACGGTCATCCCGCCGTTCACGGACCTGCGCAGCGTGCAGACCCTCGTCGACGGCGACAAGCTGAGGCTCACGTACGGCGCCCAGGACGTGTCCAAGCACGACTCCGGCGCCTACACGGGCGAGATCAGTGGGGCCCTCCTGGCCAAGCTCGGATGCACGTTCGCCGTGGTGGGACACTCCGAGCGGCGCACCTATCACGACGAGAACGATGCGCTGGTCGCCGAGAAGGCCGCCGCCGCGCTGAAGCACGGTTTGACCCCGATCGTGTGCATCGGCGAGGGCCTCGAGATCCGTGAGGCGGGCGATCACGTCGCCTACAACGTCAACCAGCTCAAGGGCTCGCTGGCTGGGCTGACGGCCGAGCAGATCAGCACGGTCGTCATCGCCTACGAACCGGTGTGGGCGATCGGCACCGGCCGGGTCGCCAGTGCCGCCGACGCGCAGGAGGTGTGCGCCGCGATTCGCACCGAGCTCGGTGAGCTGGCAACGCCCGCCATCGCCAGCACGGTCCGGGTGCTCTACGGCGGCTCGGTGAGCGCGAAGAACGTAGGGGAGATCGTCGGGCAGCCGGACGTCGACGGGGCTCTCGTCGGCGGCGCATCCCTGGACGGCGAGCAGTTCGCCATCCTCTCCGCAATCGCCGCAGGCGGGCCGATTCCTTAATCTGGCGCGTCGACCGGTATTCTGGCGCTCATGATTTTCGCTCTGCAGATCACCCTCGTCGTCACCAGCGTTCTGGTGATTCTGTTGGTGCTTCTGCATCGGGCCAAGGGTGGCGGTCTTTCGACGCTGTTCGGTGGCGGCGTGCAGTCCAGCCTCTCCGGATCCACGGTGGTCGAGAAGAACCTCGACCGACTGACCTACTTCCTCACCGGCATCTGGCTCGTCTCCATCATCGCGGTCGCCCTGCAGATCAAGTACGGCGCTTAACCGCGCTTTCCCGCAGGATCGCGGCCGTCGCCTCGGCGTGGCCGTGCTCGGCCCACCCGAGTGGCGTCATCCCGTGCTCGACGTCGACCACGTCAGTGTCGGCTCCGCACTCCAACAGTGCTTGGACCAGTGCGACGTCACCGATCCACGCTGCGTGGTGCAGCAGGGTGTGACCGTCGTACAGCGCATTGAGATCACCGCCTGCGGCGGCAAGCGCTCGCACCCCATCGGGCGTACCAGCCGAGGCAATCGGCGGCTCGGCACCGTCCGGCCGCCACGGCGACGGCGAGTCCGCCGGCCGACCCTGCGAGAACCCATGCCTCGCGAGTAATTCGAGCCTTTCGGTGAAGCCGTGATCCCGCGCCCAGTCGACCTGACGCTGCACCATCTCCGTCGGGCCCTCCAGCGACTCACCGATCAGGCGGTGCCACTGCCCGCCGGCACCGTGGCCGAGCCCGTGCTCCAACAGGATGCGCAGGTGGCCGTCGTCCCTGCCGAACATTCGGTTGTACAACGTCTGGGCATCGTTGGGATCCGCGCCGCGGGACAGCAGTAGCCGGGCCAGGTCCTCGCCGGCGCGGTGCCGGGGTTGCCGGCCAGGGCCTGCCTCGCCCTCGCCGAAGCAGAGGGTCAGCACGGTGAACGGGGTGGGCAGACCGCGCCACAGGTATCCGGCATTCGGGTCTGAACCGGCATCGAGCAGGATCTGCGCGGTCGCCAGCGGGTCTCGTTGGGGGACCCGTGAAGCGGCGAGGTGGAACAGGGCCGTCCACAGGAAGGGGCCGCCCCTGTCGCGGACACCGTCCGGCCGGTGGCCGAGATGTGCGCGCACAGCCCCGGGATCGCCGAGCGCTGCGGCGACGAACAGACTGCGCTCCGGCAGCTCCGGGTTGGCGTCCAGAACCTCGCCGGCTGCCGCCCATCGGTCGGGGCCGTCGTCCTGGGAGTAGATGAGGCAGGCCAGCGAGAGGAAGCTCGACAGCGGGTCGTCGCCGACGTCGATCGTCGGATCGCAGCTGAATTGCGTCACACCGCCGATCCTGCCGTAGATCATGAACGGCGCGTTGGACATCCAGATGCCAGGAACCACTCAGCACCGACTTCTACGATCGGCGCGGTGCCCCGAGCTTGGGCACCATTCCCCTTCGACTCCATCACGTAAGGCGGGTTCGTGCTCAGACTTCTCCGTGCCGGCGCCCTCGCCGGGGCGCTGTTCTGCGTCGGTGGGGGCGTGGCCGCGGCAGATCCGGTGCCCGTTGCGGACGTGACCCAGTCCGCCGACACCGACGACGGCTGGCATCTGAGCGCCTCGCTCACGCGAATGACCATCAATTCCGTCCCGAACATGGCCGCCACGGCATTCACCAGAGAGGGCTTCGTCACCGGTAAGGCCGCCACGACCATCGACGGCAACGGTGGTGTCGCCGTGAACTCGGGCAGCCTCGTATTCGGCCTCCAACTGGGCTGTCAGATCGACCTCAGCGAGGGCGGGAGTGTGGGAGGGGACGCAGACATCGGGGTCAGTCCCGGCCTTAGCGGCGGCGATCCGCTGAGCGACGTCGGCCCCTACGCGGACCTGGACGGCAACGTTTCGATCAACCTCCTCCCGGGGACGATCACCAACGTCGGGCTCGGTAAGAAGGCGCTCAAGGGGCGAACCGGCGAGATCGTCGTCCACGATGCGCACGTCAAGGTAGATGCCTGCGGAGGCGCGGTCTCCGTCCGGTTCTTCGTCTCGGCGATGATCGATACGGACAAGTCCGACGACAGCGTCAACGCCTACGGCGACATCCTTTCGCTGTGAGATCGCTTCGGATTTCGCCTCGCCGACGCCGGATCTGCCGCCGGTGGGTGATGGTCGCGGCGTGCTCGGCCTCTCTGTTCACGGGGTGCATCACGGTGATTCCGGCAGGCGTCGCGTGGGCCGACTGCTCGGGTGCGGGTGACTTCGGCGCGGGTTCCGGTTGCCCGCCTCCCGGGGACACGTCCGGTTCGGGGAGTGGGGAGAGTTGGCCCCCGACCGGTGTGGACTGGCCACCGTCACAGAGCTCCGACTCCGGCGACAGCGGAGGTGGCGGCGCGGGGGGCGATACGTCGACGCCCATCGTCATGCCCGACGGGCAGCAGGCGCCTGCGCACGAGGTCGGGACCAAGGACGAGTCTTCGTCGGCCAAACCGGCCCAACCGATCGTGCCGGTCGGTGCTCCGGTCACCGGACCGGCCCCGAGCGTGATCGTGGCGCCGACGGCATCGACCCCCTAGGAGGCTCCCACGCTCGCATCACACCGGGGGCTCGTTCTGCGGCAGGTTCGCGGTACGTCGATACTTGAAACCATGGCCGACGCTCCCGATACCACTCTCGCACC